>DASQGS010000450.1:0-17586 GCA_035632455.1 Thermoanaerobaculia bacterium
CCCTCCGGGGGCTTCGCCGGCTCAGGATGACAGTCCAACGGTTGTTCTTTAGAAGTCCGCTATCATATCGATGAGCCACACAGGAAGACCTTGCGAATGGCCAATGTGAGACCGAAGGAAGACGTCCTCTACCGCTACGGCTCGGGTTTTTTCGCGCTGGTCATCATGTTGTTGGTCGTCGGGATCGGGTTCGAGCTCTCGCGCCAGTCGTGGCTCTCGATTCAGAAATTCGGTCTCGGCTTCTGGAAGGGAACGACCTGGGATCCGGTCTCGGGCGATTTCGGGGCGCTCCCGTTCATCTGGGGCACACTCTACTCATCGTTCCTGGCGCTGCTCATCGCGACGCCGATCGCTCTCGGCATCGCGATCTTCATCAACGAAGTCTCGCCGCGCGTCCTCAAGACTCCGCTGTCGTATCTCACCGAGCTTCTCGCGGCGATTCCCTCGATCGTCTACGGCCTCTGGGGGATCGTGGTCCTCGTGCCCATCGTCAGGAAGCTCGAAGTGCTCACGCCGGAGTGGCTCAGGAAGGTTCCGCTGTTCTCGGGCCCGCCGCTGGGTGTGGGCATGGGCTCAGCCGCGCTCATCCTCGCGGTGATGGTCATCCCCTTCACTTCCTCGGTCGCTCGCGAGATTCTCAAGAGCGTTCCGATGACCCAGCGCGAGGCGGCGTTCGCGCTCGGGGCGACGAAGTGGGAAGCGATCAAGATCGCGCTCGGCTTCGGCCGCACCGGCATCATCGGCGCGGTCATGCTCGGCCTCGGCCGCGCACTGGGCGAGACCATGGCCGTGACCATGGTCATTGGGAACAATCCGCAGGTCGCGCTCTCGCTGTTCAAACCGCAGTACACGATGGCCTCGGTCATCGCGAACGAGTTCACCGAGGCCGCCGACGAGCTCTATCTGCACGCCCTGATCGAGATCGGTCTCGTCCTCTTCATCATCACCATCATCGTGAACACGCTGTCGCGCCTCATGATCTGGAGCACAGGGCGGCGAGCCTCCAGAGCCCCAGCTCCAGTCGTCACGACGAGCGAGGCGGTGGCGGCATGAACCGGACCCTCTGGCGGAAGATGGTCTCGAACATCGTCATCGGACTCTGCGGTCTGGCCGTCCTGCTGGCCCTGATTCCGCTGGCCATGATCCTGTTCTACGTCATTCAGCATGGCATCACGGCACTCAACTGGGCTTTCTTCACGGAGATGCCGAAGCCGGTCGGCGAGCCTGGCGGGGGCATGGCCAACGCTATCGTCGGTACGCTGATCCTGATCGGCATCGCAGCCCTTGTTGCCGTTCCCGTTGGCGTGCTGGCAGGTGTTCATCTCTCCGAATTCTCCGGCAGCCGTTTCGCCTCGGGGGTTCGCTTTGCCGCCGACGTCTTGAACGGCGTGCCGTCGATCGTCATCGGCATCTTCGCGTACGGCCTGGTCGTCCTGCCGGTTCATCGCTTCAGCGCGCTGGCCGGCGGATTCGCATTGGCAATCATGATGATGCCGGTGATCGCCCGGACCACTGAGGAACTGCTGCGGCTCGTTCCGCCTGCGCTCAAGGAAGGCGCGCTCGCCCTCGGCGCGACGCGTACCAGGGCCATGCTCACCGTGATCCTTCCAGCGGCGCTGCCCGGCATCCTGACCGGCATTCTCGTTGCTCTTGCGCGCATCGCCGGCGAGACCGCGCCGCTTCTTTTTACGTCGTTCAACAACCGCTTCTTCTCGACCAGCCTGGTCCAGCCCATTGGCTCGCTGACCGTTCAGGTATTCTCGTACGCGATCTCTCCCTACGACGACTGGCACCGCCAGGCGTGGGCGGGCGCGTTCGTGCTGGTCATGATGATCCTGATCCTGTCGATCATCGCCCGCTACGTTACGCGGCGGCTCGAGAGAATGAATGGGTGAGTGAGTGAGCATCGCGGCGGCAGAATCGGGAGTCGAGCGCCCGTTTCGGGTCTCGGAGCCGTCGCTGCCCGCGGCCGATTCCACGGAGGGCCGGAAGCGCCGTACGCACCGCCCTCAGCGCATCGCGGCCATCGACGTCGGGACGAACTCGATTCACATGATCATCGTCGAAGCGCGGCGGCATGGCTACCGGGTCATCGACAAGGAAAAAGAGATGGTCCAACTCGGGCGCGACTCGCTCGAGGGGAGACCGCTCACCGACGATGCTATCGAGCGCGGCGTGTCGACGCTTCGGTCCATGGCCGACATCGCCCGGCGCTGGGGCGTCGACGAGATCGTGGCCGTCGCCACCAGCGCGATCCGCGAGGCTCCGAACAGGCGCCAGTTCCTCTCCGCGGCGCGGAAGGCCTCGGGCATCAGCATCCGCGTGATCTCCGGCGAGGAAGAGGCCGACTACATCTATCGCGCCGTCCGCTCGGCCGTCGATTTCCACGACGGAACGGCGCTGTCGATCGACATCGGCGGCGGAAGCGTCGAATTCATCGTCGGGACGCAGAACGAGGTCTTCTTCACGAGGAGCGAGCCGCTCGGCGCGCTGCGGATGGCTCAGCGCTTCGACCTCGAGAAGGGCTCGACCTCGACCGCGATCGCCGAATGCCGCAGCTTCGTTCGCAAGACCATCCGCAAAGCGATCGCACGGATCTCGTCGTACGGCTTCGATTTCGCGATCGGGAGCTCAGGGACCATCGTGACCCTGGCCACTCTCTCCGCGACCACGGGCGCCGGCGACGGCATGCAATCGGGACTCCGCTGGCTCAGCAGGACTCGCCTGGGCGAGTTGATCGAGGCCCTGACACCGCTCTCCCTGGCCGAGCGTTCGAAGCGCTTCGCTCTCGATGAAAAACGGGCGGCGACCATCCTCGGTGGCGCGCTTGTCCTCGATGAGATCATGCGAGGGCTGGAGATGGAGCAGCTCCGGGCCTGCGACGCCGCCATCCGCGAGGGAATCGTAGAGCATTTCCTCGATCAGCGCCGGTCAAGCGACGCCGCTCCGCGCGGCAGCATCCGCCGCTCCTCGGTCCGGTCCCTCGCCGAGCGCAGCGGCGTCGAGCGCGCGCACGCCTCGCAGGTCGCGCGGCTCGCCCTCCGGATCTTCGATCAACTGGCGGAGATCCATCAGCTCTCCACCGGCGAGCGCGAGCTCCTCGAATACGCGGCCTTGTTGCACGAAGTCGGAATGCATGTCTCGTATCAGGCTCATCACAAGCACTCGTACTACCTGATCAGCCACGCCGGACTGCGCGGATTCACCGGCGATCAGGTTGCCGTTGTGGCGAACGTGGCGCGCTACGTGCGGAAATCTCCGCCGACGGAGGACCACCAGAATTTCGCCGATCTCTCGAAAGCCCAGCAGAACGTCGTCCTGCGGCTTGCGGCGATCCTGCGCGTGGCCGACGCCCTCGACCGCGGCAGGCATGGCGTGATTCGCGACGTCGCCGTCGTGGCCGGCAAACGACGCATCCACCTCGAGCTGCGGCCGCGCGACGAAGCGGACGTCGAGCTTGCCGCCGCGACGAAAAGAGCGAAGTATCTCGGCAGAGTCTTCGAGCGCAAAGTCGATCTCACCCTCGTGTAGGGTGCACAGATGTGCGCCCGCAACCCGAGCGTTTTTCCGGAGGAACCAATGGCAACACATCGCGAAAATGAAAAGAGCTCAAGGTCACGCCGCCGCACCCGCGCCGCGCGGCGGGCGAGCGATGAAACGACCTCGCCTCACGACGAGGATCGCGATGAGCCGCGCGACCGCTTCGTCGTGCTGCTTCGCCACGGCCTGGCCGAGGAGCGAGGCCCCGACAAAGCGGACGAGGAGAGGAGCCTCACCGCGGAAGGGCACGATCGGATGAAGCAGATCGCTCGCGGTCTCGAGACCGTTTTCCCGCGCGCCGAGGCCATCTGCTCCAGCCCTCTGGTGCGAGCGATGCAGACCGCGCTCTGGGTATCGAAAGGCTACCGTTCGCGCATCGAAGTTCAAACAAGCGGCGCACTCTCTCCGGGCAGCGATCCGTCGGAGTTGCGATCGTTGATCGATTCGATGCCGGTGCGCAGGATCATTCTGGTCGGACACGAGCCAAACCTCACGCAAGGGCTGATGGCACTGCTCGGAATGCGAGACCTTCATTTGGAGCTGAAGAAGGGCGGCTGTTATGGCGTTCGCATGTACGCCGACGGTTCCGCCTCATTGGAGTGGTTGCTGTCTCCGAGGGTGCTGCGGCGGATGGCGTAACGAGAGGTTTGTCATCCTGAGCCCCGCAGACGGCGAAGGATCACCTTGGCAGGATCGCGCTTCTGGCAAGGAGATCCTTCGCCGCGCTTCAACCCTCCGGGGTTTCGCCGGATCAGGATGACACCTCCGTCCGGCGATCGCCAATGGATGTACCTCGCCGCTTGTGGTATTTGTACGCCTCCATGAAGACTCTCCGTACGTGCGTCTTTCCCTGTGCCGGTTTCGGCACGCGTTTTTTTCCGGCCACGAAAGTGATCCCGAAGGAAATGCTGCCCCTGGTCGACAAGCCGATTCTGCAATACGGAATCGAAGAGGCTCGGGACTCGGGGCTCGACAAGCTCATCATCGTGACCTCGAATGGGAAGGACTCGATCCTCGACCACTTCGATCGCACCTCGGAGCTGGAGCGTTCGCTCAGGGAGAGGAACAAGACCGATCTGCTCTCCGAGGTCGAGGCCGTCTCGAAGATGGTCGACCTGATTGCGGTGCGCCAGAAGGAAGCGCTCGGCCTCGGCCACGCGGTCCTGGTCGCGCGCGACGCCGTCGGTGACGAGCCCTTCGCCGTGGTCCTGCCTGACGACGTCATCCTCGCCGCGGAGCCCTGCCTGCTTCAGATGCGGCACGTCTTCGAGGATACGGGACGGCCTGTCGTGGCCCTGATGAAAGTCACGGCGGAAGAGACCTCGCGCTACGGCATCGTCGCCGGCGAGCTCGTCGGCGACCGGCGCTTCCGTGTGAGCGACATGGTCGAGAAGCCGAAGGCGAATCCTCCGTCGCACTACGCGATCATCGGCCGCTACATTCTTCCGCCCGAGATCTTCCCGGCTCTCAAAGCCACCGGCCGGGGCGCCGGAGGCGAGATCCAGCTCACTGACGCCCTCCGCTCGCTGCTCGCCGACGGCGATTTCTACGGCTATGTCTTCGAGGGGCAGCGCTACGATGCCGGCGAGAAGATCGGATACCTCAAAGCCACGGTCGACTACGCGCTGCAGCATCCCGCGCTTCGCGATGAGTTCCGCGCCTATCTCGAGGCGGTGATCGCGCCGGCCGAGGTGGGAAGACGGTGAAGGTCAAACCCCGTGCCTGACCGTCATTTCGAGATCCTCGAGCTACCCGATGACGTACGCAACCTGATTGCTGGCTGCGAGATCACCGGCCAGCGGTCGATCTTCGAGCGCGAGGGGCGCGCCGCGGCGATCTTGCTTTCATTTGACGAGTATCTCGCTCTGCGCGAGACGCTCGAGATCTCGAACGACGCCGCGTTGCGCGCCCGGCTTGCGACGGCGGAGGCCGAGGTTGCCCGCGGAGCCATGCTGCTGCCGGAGGATCTTCGTGTGGAATGACCGCCTCCGGATTGCGGAGTCGGTCGAGGCGGAGTGGAGCGCGCTCAACGAGGCTGATCGAGGAGAAGCGTTTCACGCGCTCGAGAAGATCGACGAAGATCCGCTCGCCGGCACGCCGCTGCTCGGTCCGCTCCGGGGGTTCTGGAGCTATCGCATCGGCGTGCTGCGCATCATCTATCGAATCGTCGCCGAGGCGCGCTTCATCGTGATCCTGGCAATCAATCGCGTCGAGGAGACGAAGAAGCCATGATGCCGCGACTCATCCTCGCCTCGTCGTCGCCGCGGCGCCGCGAGCTGCTGGCGTCGATCGGTTTGGAGTTCGATGCCATTCCCAGCAACGTTCCCGAGATCCACGACGGCACCGAGACGCCCGAAGCCTATGTGCGGCGCCTTTCGCTGGCGAAGGCGGACGAGGTCGGCCACCGTTATCCCGATCGCTGGGTGGTCGGCGCGGACACGATCGTGCTCCTCGGCGATGAGATTCTCGAGAAGCCGGACGGCGAAGCGGGCGCGTGCCGCATGCTCGCATCGATCGCAGGCAAGACCCACATCGTCTACACCGGAGTCACGCTGCGCCGCGTTGAGGATGATTACAGCGATACGCGCGTCGCGGCCTCCGAGGTGACCATGCTGCCGCTCTCGGAGCGCGAGATCGCATGGTACGCCGCTACCGGCGAGCCGCTCGACAAGGCCGGCGCGTATGCGGTGCAGGGAGTTGGCGCGATGTTCATCGAGGCCATCAACGGCAGTTACACGAACGTCGTCGGCCTGCCGTTGTCGATTCTGTTCCAGATGCTGGGCGCCGCGGGAATCGACCCGCTGACGAAGCGCGCAGGATAGAATACCTACCCAAACACCGGGAGTTGAGAATGTCCTCTGCAGCTAAAGTCGGAATCTTCATGCTGATCGTCCTCGGGATCCTCGGGTTCTTCATCCTGAGAATCGAGGACATTCGCTGGAACCAGGCAGCGACAACAAAGAAGGTCCAGGTGGTCTTCGACTCCGTGGCCGGGCTCGACAACAAGTCGGCAGTCCGCGTCGCGGGCGTGCGGGTCGGTAAGGTGTCCGATATCAAGCTCCAGCCGGACGGGCGCGCGCTCGTGACGCTGGAGGTCGACAAGGACGTGCAGCTTCGCTCCAACGCCTCCGGCAAGATCGCCAACCTCGGTCTTCTCGGCGAGAAATACGTCGAGCTCGATCCCGGATCGCCGACGGCTCCGCCGATCGCGAACCTCGATCGCACCGTGCTGAGGGGCAGCCAGCCGGCCACGTTCGACGACGTCACCAATCAGATCGCCGCGATCTCCGACGACGTCAAGGCCATCACCGCGTCGCTCCGGCACGTGATGGCCGGGCCGGCCGGCCAGCAGCGGCTCGAAGACATCGTCGAGAACGTCCGCACGGTTACCGCCCAGATGCGCGCACTCATCGACGCGAACCGCGAGAACGTCGACGCCACGACCGACAACATGCGCGCCATCACCGCGGACCTCCGAGTGGAGATTCCGAAGATCGCCGCGTCCATCGATCGCGTCGCCAATTCCATGGGCGGCACCATCGACGAGAATCGCCCGGACGCCCGGCAGATCGTCGAGAACCTCAAGAAGCTCTCCATCGACCTCCAAACCACGACCGCGAACCTCAACTCCATCACCGGACAGGTCAAGAGCGGCGATGGAACCGTCGGCAAGCTGGTGTACAGCAACGAGACTCACGAGAAGCTCAACTCCGCCCTGAGCTCGGTCGAGTCCGGCGTCAAGGAGCTCTCGAGCACGCTCGGACGCGCGAATCGCATCGGCCTCGATCTGGATATCCGCAGCGACTACCTGGCCGGTCTCAAGCACGACGCGACGCTCGGCGAGTTTCAGGGGAACTCCCGATCCGCGGTGGGCATCCGCATCGCGCCGAACCCGCTGGGCAACAACCGGTTCTACAACATCGTGCTCGCGGACGATCCCCGCGGGCACCGTCACGACCGCGTGATCGAAGATACGGTCACCGATCCGGTCACCGGCAAACCAACGACCACGATCACGACCGATACTCGATTCGATCGCGCCTTCCTGATCTCCGCGCAGGCGGGATGGTCACTCGATAACGTGGCCCTTCGGATCGGCCTGTTCGACTCGACCGGCGGGGTAGGTGCCGACTACCGCTGGAACGATCGCATCCGCTTCACCGGCGAGGCCTTCGATTTCGGCAAGCGCAACGACTCGAAGCCCCACCTGCGCCTTTACGGGGAGTACACACTTCTGCCGGAGCGGCCGCGCACGCCGATGCTCTTCCTGTCGACCGGCGTGGACAACGCGCTCAACGAGAGAGCCTTCCTCTTCGGGGGCGGAGTCCGCTGGCGCGACGACGACTTGAAATACCTGCTCACGAGCGTGCCCATCAAGTAATGACAGCACCCACCCGAGTCGCACTCCTTTTCGGCGGTCGCAGCGCGGAGCACGATGTTTCGGTGCTCTCCGCGCGCTCCGTCGCCGCCGCCGCGCCGAAGAGCCGCGTCGAGATGATCCCAATCTGCATCGCCAAGGACGGGCGCTTCGTCCGCCCCGAGCGCAGCGCCCGCATTCTCGCGGGTGAAGAGCGCAGCGATTGCGGAGACTCGGACTTTTCTTTCGAGGTCTGGGCGCGCGACGCGAGTCCCGACGCCGCCTTCCCGCTCATCCACGGCACACTCGGCGAGGACGGGTCGTTGCAGGGGTACTTCGAGATTCTCGGGATTCCGTACGCAGGCAGCGGCGTCACGGCCTCCGCCGTCGGGATGGACAAGGCGCACATGAAGTTCGCGTTCGCCTCGGCGAAGCTCCCGATCGTCGACTACGTCCAGGTCACCGAGCACGAGTGGAACCGCGAGCGCGATCGCATTGCCCGCGCCGTCGTCAACGCCCTTCGCCTGCCGTACTTCGTCAAGCCCGCGAACAGCGGCTCATCGGTCGGAGTCACGAAGGTCAAGAGCGACGATGATCTCGCCGCAGCCGTCGCGAAGGCCTTTCGCTTCGACGAGAAGGTGCTGGTCGAGCGCGGCATCGATGCCCGCGAGATCGAGGTCTCCGTGCTTGGCAACGACTCACCCGAGGCCTCCGTGCCCGGCGAGATCGTCACCGGCCGCGAATTCTATGACTACGAAGACAAGTACATCGACAACAAGTCGCAGCTCGTGATCCCTGCCAAACTGCCGAAGGAGAAGTTCGAGGAGGTGCGCCGCCTGGCCATCGCCGCATTCCGCGCCGTCGGCGCGTCGGGCTACGCCCGCGTCGACTTCTTCCTCGAGCGCGGCACGAACCGGCTTTTCGTCAACGAGCTCAACACGATCCCCGGATTCACAAACATCTCCATGTATCCGAAACTTTGGGAAGCGACCGAGATCAAGTACTCGCGCCTCATCGAGCGCCTCATCGAGCTCGGCATCGAGCGCGCCCGCTCCCGCGCCGCCCGCTCCGAAAGCGCGATGAAGTGGTTCGACGAAGTGAAGAGTCTGACGTAGAAACCAGAAACCAGAAACCAGAAACCAGAAACTAGAAACCAGAAGAGAGAAACCAGAGGCAAAAATCGAGCAACCGAAGCGGCTTTTTCTGGTTTCTGGTTTCTGGTTTCAAATGTGGTCGATCCGAATAATCGCCTCCCGCCTCCGTCCGCTGAGCGCTGCGACACTCGCGCGGTCGGCGATCGTGGCGATCCTCTTCGCGGCCTTCGTGGCCGGCGATTACATCCTGTTCCGCCGGCTGTTCCGGGCCACGGCGCAGGTGGAAGCGATGACGCCGTTCTTCGCCGTCGCCCTCCTCCGCAATCTCCTGGCGATGGTCTTCCTCGTGGCCACGGTCGTCCTCGTCTCCTCGGCCATGACCGCGGCAATCGGCGCTCTCTTCACCGACCTCGATCTCGACCTCTACCACGCTGCGCCACGTGCGAAGCTGCGGATCGCGCTGGCGCGCTGGGGCAAGACGTTCGCGCAAAGCGCCACCATCGTCCTGGTCTTTCTCATCCCGTCGCTCGTGGCATTCGCCCGGCAATATCACGCCGGGCCGCGCTACTACGTCCTGACGGTCGCGAACCTCGCCCTCCTGCTGACGATACCGGTGAGTCTGGCCACGCTCGTGATTCTGCTCCTCGTTCGTTTCTTCCCAGTCCGTCGCGTGCATCAGATCGTCGCGACCCTGGCGATCCTCGTGCTCACCATGGCCGTGATCGCATTTCGCATGAGCCGCCCCGAGCGCTTCTTCGCTCAGATCACGACCGACGACGTCACGCGCGTGCTGCAAGCCATCGAGCTGCCGGCGATGGACCGCTATCCCGGCACCGCGCTCGCCGACCTCATGGTCTCCGAGAGCGACGCCGCGCTGGCTCCGAATCGCAGCGCTTCGCTCGCCTCGGCCCTCCCGTTCCGCATCGCCATACCGGCCGTTCTGCTCTTCGCGGCATATGCCATCGCCGCGCGATCCCTCTACTTCGCCGCCTTCGTCCGGGCCCGCGAGAGCCTCGCGCCGATGGCCATTGGATCCACCCAGCTCACAACTGTCGCCGATCGGTTGATGGCACCGCTTCAGCCGATGCTGCGGGCCATGATCGGCAAGGAGATCCGCGTCCTCACCCGCGATGTTGCGCAATGGTCGCAGCTCTTTCTGATGGCCGCGCTGCTTTTCATCTATCTCTACAACATCCGGATGCTTCCTCTCGGCGGCGACGCCCGAGCCACGATCGTCGCCTATGCGAACCTCGGGATGGCCGGATTCGTGATCGCGGCGATCTGCCTCCGCTTCGCCTATCCATCGGTCTCGGCCGAGGGAAAAGCATTCTGGATGCTGCAAAGCGCGCCTATTTCGTACCGGCGTCTTCTTGCGGTGAAGGTGCTGGTCTACGCCGCGCCGCTGACGTTTCTCGCGCTCCTTCTGACCACGTTCGCAAACGTGCTGCTGGCCGCCGACGCTGTGGTCTGGACGTTCACGCTCACCGGCGCCACGCTCCTCGCCATCACGCTGGTCAGCCTCGGCGTCGGTATGGGCGGCCTCTCCCCGAACTTTGCCGCCGAGAATCCCCTCGAGGTCGGGCTCTCGCTCGGTGGCTTTGGCTACATGGCGGTCTCGCTGCTCTACGTCGGCGCGGTCATGCTGCTGATGGCCCGGCCGCTCACGCGCTACTTCTTTTGGCGCGTATTCGGGGTGGAGTCCGACGACAGCGTCCTGATCACGGCCTTGCCCGTTGCGGTCGCCGTTGGCACGTCGCTCATCCTGATCGTGTTTCCCTTGATCGCAGCCGAGCGGCGCCTCACGCGCCTTGGAGAAAACTAGCGACCCCACAGGCTCGCTGCGTTAATATCTCCCGACAAGATCCAAATAAAAGGAGAAGCAATGAGCGAACTACCTCCGCCCTCAGCACCTCCACCCCCAGCGCCGCCGGCGAGCGGCTCGAGCGATCGCAATGTCATGCTCTTCCTCGCGTACTTCGGAATCTTCGCGTTGATCCCGCTCCTCACGAAGAAGGACGATGCAGATCTTCAGTGGCACAGCAAGAACGGCCTCGGTTATGCAGTGGGAACCATCATGCTCTGGGTGGTCCTGTTCTTCGTTGGCCTTTTTCTGCCAGGCCCTCTCAAGCTCATCTGGTTCCCCTTCACCTGCCTCGTCTGGCTGGCCGTCCTCGTCGGCTGGATCCTGGCACTGGTGAAGGCGTTCAAAGGCGAGCGCATGATCTTCCCGGTGATCACGGACATCGCCACGAAGATCAACATCTGAGGAGCGCCGGTGGAATCACCGGATTCAGTCGACCCCGCTGAAAAGTCAACGAGTCCACCCCCTCCGGCCCCCGACGGAGGGGGTGCCATCCCTCCCTCCAATCCGCCGCAGGATCCGATCCTCATCCTGGTCCTCAACCTCTTCGTCGGCGGCTGCCTCGGCTACTTCAAGATCGGCCAGACGCAGAAGGCAATCGCCGCGTTGATTTCCTTCATCGGACTCGCCTTCGTCGCGCTGTGCGCCGGTCCCGTCTTCGTCGCCATCCTCGCCGCCATCGACGGCTACATGCAGGCCCAGCAGCTCGAGGCCGGCCATCCCATCGGCCAGTGGACGTTTCTCAACGATCACCGGTAGGAGCATCGCGGCGAAGATCGCGACCAATCCGTCCCATCCGTCCCATCGGTCCTATCCGTCCCTACCGGTAGTACGGATACCACGCCATGTTCCGCACCACCCAGAATGACAGGATCGTGAAAACGACGGACCACGCGACGGCCGGTCGCAGCGCGAGCGTTCGGCCGCGGAGCTCCGCGATTGCGCCGGCTGCAAGGATCGGCAGATACATCAGCAGCAACGGGTTGAACCAGAGGGCGCGGAGCACGTCGCCATGCAGCAAGGCGTGCATCGCGCGAGTGGTGCCGCATCCGGGACACTGCAAGCCGGTAATGGCGTGAAACACGCACGGCGGGACCAGCGACGTACCGGCCGGATCGAATCGATAGAGCACGATCGCACCGACGCATGCCGCAACGGCGGCAGCACCGACGATCAGCTTCCTGGACACGCGCGGCGCCCTACCGCTTGGCGAACTCACCGACGCCCATGAGGCCAATGTAGGCGAGAGTGCTGAGCAAACCCAGTCCGAAACCGATCCAGCTCCACATCTTCGCCTTGTCCGAGGCATCCCTCGCGCCGGCAAGATCCCCGGCCTGGAGCTTCGCATTCACCTGGGCCGCGTAGACCACGGCGACGACTCCGAAGGGCAGGCAGCAGCAGAGCGTGACCAGGATCGATTGCACCAGATAGTTCGGCACCGTGCCCGCCGGAACAGCCATCCCGGGCATCGGCGTCGCCTGTGTGGCGAACACCTGATAGGCCTTGCCGCAATTGGGGCAAGCCGCCGCGCCATCGGGTCGAGAAGTGCCACAGTTCGTGCAGTACATTCAGGTCCGCTCCCGTCTCACTGGCGCTGTATGCCCTCGGGGTACTCGATGAAGGTGCCGTTTGAGTACACGATATTGCAGTCGAAGTTAGTCGTCGCCGCGGGCGGCGTTGCCGCGTACTCCCTCGGCGAGTCGTGCTCGCGGATACCGTTCTTTCCGCCGCTGACGATCGCGTAGTTGTCGCACTTGTCCGTGCGAGATGCCGACCAGCATTCGTATCGAAAGGGACGTCCCCAACCGTCGACCCGCGGAACGAGTCTCACGTATGTCGGAATCAGGTACTGGTCGAGACCGGCCGTGTCCTGCGCCGCGGGGTACTCGCGGCGGTCGCTGGCATACGCCTCGATTGCGGTGCCGATCGTCCGCATGTCGGCCATGGTTCGCTTCTGCTTGGCCCGCTGCATGGCAGTCAGCAGATTCGGGATCGCGATCGCAGCGAGGATTCCGATGATGGCAACGATCGCGAACCCACCCACGAGCACAGCGATGATGATCACCGGCGTGTTCGACGACGAAGGTGCAGGCTGGGCCAGGGTGATCGGCCTGGGCGGCGCTCCATTCTTCGGATTCGAGCAACGCGGGCAAGGCAGCCCGTTGGCCGTGTCGACCTGCGCACCACAATAGGCGCAATAAGGCATGAATGACTCCCCCACAACTGCTGAAGCTTCCAGATTCTAACGGAAGATGGGGGTTAGATGACAGGAAAGTCGATCCTGTTACCACATCATGCCCAACTGCAGCTTTGCGGCCTCCGACATCATGCTGCGGTCCCAGACCGGGTCGAACACGACGTCGACGTCGGCGCGATGAATGCCGGGGAGCGATTCGACCTTCTGCTTCACATCGAGGGCCAGCACCGGGCCCATGCCGCAGCCAGGCGCGGTCAGGGTCATTTTCACCATCACGTCGTAGGACCCCTCGGGCAACTGCGCGAGCTCGCAGAGGTAGACCAGGCCGAGGTCGACGATATTGACCGGAATCTCGGGGTCGTAGCATGTGCGAAGCTGATTCCAGACCAGTTGTTCGAGCTCTTCCTTCGGCGGGACATCGGCAACCGCAACCGCGGTCTGCGCTCCATCCTGCGGAGTCTTGCCGATGGCTTCGACCTCCTTGCCGGAAACGCGAACCATCAGCCCGCGGTCGGTGATCAACGTGTACGAGCCGCCGAGGGATTGCGTGATCGTGGCGTGAACACCCTCGGGCACGAGCACGCGCTCCCCGCTGGGAATCATGACTGCCTCGCAGGATCTGCTGACTACGATTTCTTCGCGCATGATGTTCATTTCCTCATCGTGAGACCGCGGGATCTGCCGGCTTACTCGGTCGAGACGACGGCCTCGGCCTCGTCTTGCAGCGCCGTGTGGAGCGTGTGCCACGGCAACGACGCGCACTTCACGCGCGCTGGAAACTCCGAGACGCCTGAGAACGCCGCCAGACGGCCGAGCTCTTCCCCATCCGTCTTCGCTTTTTCGCCTGTGACCATGCCGTGGAACAGTTGAAACAGACGCTCTGCTTCCTCGAGAGTCTTCCCCTTCACGGTTGAGCTCATCACCGAGGCCGAGGCCTTCGAGATCGCGCAGCCGCTTCCGGTGAAACCGACGTCGCGAATCACATCGCCGTCGAGCTTCACGAAGATCGTGTAGTGATCGCCGCAAAGCGGGTTGTAGCCCTCCACCTTTCGCGCGGCCTCGATCTCGTGATAGTTGCGCGGGTTCTTGTTGTGATCGAGGATGACCTGCTGGTACAGCTCGCGAAGATCGGTCATCAGCCGAACACCTCGATCACCTTCTCCAGGCCGGCGACGAGAGCGTCGGCCTCCTCCCGAGTGTTGTAGAGACCGAACGACGCCCGCCCGGTGGCCGGGATGTTGAATCGCGTCATCACCGGCTGCGCGCAGTGATGGCCCGTCCTGATGGCGATCCCCTCCTGATCGAGGATCGTTCCGATGTCGTGGGGGTGCACGCAATCGAGAGTGAACGAGATCACGCTCGCCTTCTCCTTCGCGGTGCCGAAGATGCGGAGGCCCGGGAGCCGTACGAGCCGTTCGGTGGCGTACGTCAGCAGATCGTGCTCGTGGACCGCGATGGCATCGAGTCCGATGGACTGCACGTACTCCAGCCCTGCGGCCATTCCGATCATCCCCTCGATGTTCGGCGTGCCGGCCTCGAACTTGTACGGGAGCGCGTTGTAGGTCGTCTTCTCGAAACTGACCGAGAGGATCATGTCGCCGCCGCCCTGGTATGGCGGCATTGCGTCGAGCAGCGCCTCGCGGCCGTAGAGCGCGCCAGCGCCGGTCGGCCCGTAGACCTTGTGCGCGCTGAAGGCGTAGAAATCGACGCCGAGGTCTTGCACGTCGATCGTCAGATGCGGTACGCCCTGCGCGCCGTCGATCATGACCACCGCACCGGCGGCGTGGGCCATCTCGATCATCCGCTTGATTGGATTGATCGTGCCCAGCGCGTTCGAGGCGTGGCCGAAGGAGACGATCTTCGTCCGCTCGTTCAGGAGCCGGGCATATTCGTCGAGAAGCAGGTCGCCGTCGTCGCCGACCGGGATGACTCGGAGCTTCGCTCCTTTTTCATCGCACAGGAGCTGCCAAGGAACGATGTTCGAGTGGTGCTCGATCGCCGAGATCAGCACCTCGTCTCCGGCGCCGACGTTCCGCCGGCCCCACGAGGATGCGACGAGGTTGATGCCGTCGGTCGTGCCGCGCGTGAAGACGATCTCCTTCTCCGAGCGGGCATGAAGATGGTCCTTCACCACCGTTCGCGCTCCCTCGTACGCCGCCGTCGCGATCTCGCTGAGGAAGTGGACGCCGCGGTGGACGTTCGAATTCTCTTCGCTGTAATAGCGGGTGATGCGGTCGATCACCGCTTGCGGCTTCTGTGTCGTGGCCGCGTTGTCGAGATACACCAGCGGTTTGCCGTGAACCGTCCGCGAAAGAATCGGAAAGTCTCTCCGGATTCGATCGACGTCGTAGACTGCCTCGGCCCTCTTCTTCCGCAGGATCGCACTCATGATCTTGTCTCCCGCCGCCCGCCTTCGCGGTTCGGCATGTGCTGGAACATCGTCCGCCGGATCTGCTCGCGCACCGGCTCCACTTTGATTCGGTCCACGATCTCGCTTGCAAATGCCAGGACGAGCAGGTCTCGCGCCTGCACCTCGCCGATTCCTCGGGCGCGCAGATAGAACAGCGCTTCTTCATCGAGCTGCCCGATCGTCGAGCCGTGGTTGCACTTCACGTCGTCGGCGTGGATCTCCAGCGTCGGCTTCGAATCGACAATCGCCGTCTCCGAGAGCAGCAGGTTGTTGTTCGTCTGCCGCGAGCTCGTCTTCTGCGCGTCCGGCCGGACGATGATCGTGCCGTCGAAGATCCCGCGCCCATTGCCGTCGAGGATGCCCTTGAAATGCTCGAGGCTCGTGCAGTGCGGCCTGGTGTGATCGATGAGCGTGTGGTTGTCGGCGTGCTGGCTCCCGGCCAGAACGAAGAGGCCGTCGAGCACGCAGCTCGCGCCTTCGCCGGACAGCTCGACGTTGATCTCATTGCGCACCAGGCCGCCGCCGAGCGTGATCGTGTGCGAGGTCACGTCGCTCGACCGCTCCTGGCGGACTTGCAGCGTCCCGACGTGGAAGGCCTCGGCCGAGTCGCGGACGATTCTGTAGTGATCGACCGCCGCCCCGTCGCCGGCGACCAGCTCCGTGACCGCGTTCGTGAAGTACGTCCCGCTCCCCGCGTAGCTCTCGACGACCGTGATCTGGCTACCGCGTTCGGCCACGACGAGGTTGCGCGGATGCGACATCACGGGCTCGGCAGCCTCGCTACCGATGAACACCAGATGGATGAAACCCTCCACGACGCCCACTGCCGTCAGCACTGCTCCATCCTGAGCCAGCGCGGTATTCAGCGCCGTGAATGGATGTTTGTCGTAGTCAGCGTGCCGGGCGAAGTGCTCGACCACTTCGGCGCGACCTTCGCGAATGGTCGAGACTCGCAGCTCGTCGCTCGACGGCATCTTGGACAGCTCAGGCGCGAAACGGCCGTTGACGAAGACGAGCTCCGCTGCGGCGCGCGCCGTGACCGACGGATCGAGAAACTCTCCTGAGCCGGACTGTCCGCCCGCGCCGAGCGCGAAGTCGATCCTGGCCAGCGGCGCGACGTTCGTGTATTTCCACGCCTCGGTTTTCGTCGTCGGAAAGCCGAGATCGCGGAAGCGCGCCAGCGCCCGCTTGCGCACATCGTGGACAAACGCCGGCTCAGCGTCGCTCGGAAGCGCGAGCGCGGAAAGGCGGATGCGGGGATTGTCGATTGCGGTGACCATGGATGTCATAGTTCCCAACGCCGAAGTCTCAGCGCGCGGCGACGACCTCGTCTTCGATCCAACCGTAGCCCTTCTCCTCCAGCGCCAGCGCCAGCTCCTTCCCGCCCGACTTCACGATCCGCCCGTCGTGCAGCACGTGCACGAAATCGGGGACGAGATAGGTGAGAAGGCGCTGGTAGTGGGTGATGACGATGACGGCGTGCTTCTCGCTCTTGAGCGTGTTCACGCCGTGGGCCACGATCCGCAGGGCATCGATGTCGAGGCCGGAGTCGGTCTCGTCGAGGACAGCCAGCTTCGGATTGAGCACGGCCATCTGGAAGATCTCATTCCTCTTCTTCTCGCCGCCCGAGAAGCCCTCGTTCACCGAGCGATTCATGAACTTCTCATCGAGATCGACGAGCTTCATCTTCGCCTTGGCGAGCTGCAGGAACTCCATGGCGTCGAGCTCTTCTTCGCCATGGTGCTTGCGCACGGAGTTCAGCGCAGCCTTGAGGAAGTAGAGGTTGTTGACTCCGGGAATCTCGACCGGGTACTGCATGGCCAGGAACACGCCCTCGCGAGCGCGCTCCTCGGGCGAGAGCTCGAGGAGGTTCTTCCCCTCGTAGGTCACCGAGCCGCGCGTGACAACGTAGCGCGGCCGGCCAGCCAGCACGTTCGCCAGCGTGCTCTTGCCCGAGCCGTTCAGGCCCATGATGGCGTGCACTTCGCCGGCGTTGACGTTGAGGTCGACCCCGCGAAGGATCTCCTTCCCATCGATTCCGGCGTGTAGGTTCTTGATTTCGAGCATTCTGTTCGTTTCCTCAATTCAGCCTTGTGTCATCCTGAGGCGGCGAAACCCCGAAGGGGT
>DASQGS010000451.1:0-3562 GCA_035632455.1 Thermoanaerobaculia bacterium
ATCTTCTTGCCAGGATCGTGGTTCTCGCAAGGAGATCCTTCGCCGTCTACGCGGCTCAGGATGACGGAAATGTCTCAGCGCATCACGAGCTGCATGCATACCGCGGTATCGGGACAGGCTCCCCGGAACTCGTGCGAGAGAAGAATCTGCGGGTGAACTAGATCGCGGTCGATGACCTTGAACCCTCGCTTTTTGAAATAGCCCTCGGCCGTCGTCGTCAGTAGGTAAAACTCGCGAAGGCCGCGCGAGGCGAGGCGGTCGAGGAGCTGGCGCACGAGCCGCCGGCCAAGCCCGAGCTTCTGATAGGCCGGCAGCACAGCCACCGAGCGGATCAGCGCCGCGGTCTGATACGCCTCGGAGCCGCCACAGGCGACGATCGTCTGTCCGTCGCGTGCAACAACGAAGGTCATCCAGTGATCATCGACGCCCGCGATCGGCAGACCGCTGGCGACGAGCACTTCCTTGATCGCCGGCACGTCCTCGGCTCGCGCCGGCGCGATCGTGATCTCTCTCTCCGTCATGTTGGCAAATGATACCGCGATCCCTACGGCACCGTGCCGGGCGCCGTCAGTGGCGACCAGTGGGCGTTGCGGATCCGCCATCCGTCCGGGCCGCGCTCGACGAGTCCGGTGAAGTAGCCTGTTGCGTCCACCTTTCCTCCGGCGTGATCGTAGAGAGTCTCGTAGTATGGCACGGCGATAACAGCCAGCGCCGGCGTGAGCGGCTGAATGCGGAGATCCGTGCCCCACCGAAGGTCGATCCGCTTGATCTGATGCGTCAGTGCTTCGATTCCGGAGTGCGCCGCCTCGGGGGAGCCGAAGACGAGGCGGCCCTCGGCGGCCATGAAGAATTCCGGGGTATCCACGAAGAAGGTGCGCCATGCACTCGGACCATTCGCGGTCACGCCGGCGGCGACCCGCGTCATGAAGTCGCGCACGGAGCTCGTCACACGAGCCGCGGCGGCGGGATCGAGCGCTGGCGCGCAGTCCGCGGGGCTGTGTGACGACGTGCAAGCGGGGCTGATGAGCGCGAACACGAGGAGTGAGCAGTGAGCGATTCTCATATCGGGTTGATTCTAATCGAACCCCTCGGATCCTCAGCATTGCGGCTGAGCCGTTGAATCCGTAGAATGCGACCCGCGTCGATTCCCATTGAGCAGCCCAGCCGCGGGGACTCTGCGCACATCGGCGCGCACGCCCTCTTGCGGCGCGACCTGCGGCGACGCGATCCACGGAGACCTATTCTTTTATGGCAGACCCCAACGACAAAGTGGCGGGCCAGCCACCCGGCCGTTACTACGTCGATAGCCAGTGCATCGATTGCGATCTCTGCCGCGAGACCGCGCCTTCGAACTTCCTCCGCAACGACGAGGCGGGGTTCTCCTACGTCTCCAAGCAGCCCGAGACTCCGGAGGAGGAGTCCGCCTGCAAGGATGCGATGGACAACTGTCCGGTCGAAGCGATCGGCAGCGACGGAGAGTAGCGTTCTCGACGTTCGCGCTTGATAACAGTCACAATACCGAGACGAGTCGCGCCCGGACAGCATCAGGCTCCACACGCGCTGGTATCGTGCCTCCATGCGAATCGCTACGCTTCTCTTCCTCGCGGCGAGCGCCGCCTTCAGCCAGACCTCCGAGCTCGAGCTGCATGCTCCCGCTGTCGAGCGCGCGAGCCAGCAGATCAGGGCGAAGGCCATCCACGCGCATATGGTTTTTCTCGCGGACGATCTGCTCGAAGGCCGAGGCACCGCGACGCGAGGGCATGAGATCGCGGCGTTGTATGTGGCGACGCAGTTCCAGATCGCCGGACTTGTGCCGGGCGCGAGCGGAACCTGGCTCCATCAGGTACCGATGCGCCGCAGCGACCTCGATGAAGCGGCCAGCGGCATTGTGCTGACACGCCCGAACGGCCAGCAGAACCATCTCGCCGCCGGCCGCGACTTCGTTTTTGGCGCGGCTTCGGGCGAATCGGCCGACCTCGAGGCCCCGGTGGTCTTCGCCGGCTACGGCATCGTTGCGCCGGAGCTTCATTACGACGACTACGCCGGAATCGATGCATCCGGCAAGATCGTGGCGTACTTCAGCGGCGCGCCATCCTCGTTTGCCGCCGCTGCGGTGGCTCGGCATGAACCGGCGACGGTTAAGGCTGCCGCGGCCGTGGCGCACGGCGCCGTTGGAGTCCTTCGCCTCTGGATGCCCGCCGATGAGAGGACCTCGTCGTGGGACGTCGTCGTCCGCAGCCTGCATGCGCCATCGTTCACCTGGATCGAAGCCGGAGCACCCCCTGAAAAGAGCACGCCACTCCGCGGCGCGTGGCTCGGCCCGGCGGCATCGAGGGCCCTGTTCGATGGCTCGGCTCGTTCGTATGACGACCTTCTCGCGCACCCGGAACCGACGACGCTCGCCGTTCGAGCGCGGATCGCCAAGGTCATTCGATCGGCCGACGTGTCGAGCCCGAATGTCGTTGGCTTGATCGAGGGCTCCGATCCACGCCTTCGCCACGAGTATCTCGTCATCAGCGCGCACGCCGATCACCTCGGTATCGGCGAGCCTGTGAATGGCGACGCGATCTACAACGGCGCCATCGACAATGCCAGCGGTGTCGCCGCGTTGATCGAGCTTGCGCGCGCGGTTGCTTCGATGCCCGTTCGGCCGCGGCGCTCGATTCTCTTCCTGGCAACGACGGGGGAGGAGCCGGGCCTGATCGGCTCCGACTATTTCGCTCATCACCCAACGGTTCCGCGCGATGCCATCGTCGCCGATCTCAACATCGACGGCGCGCCGTTCTGGCCGTTCGACCAGTGGGTCGCGCGCGGCGCGGAGCACTCCTCGGCGATCGCGCGGTTGGTTGATGCCGCAGCCAGCGCCGCGGGCATCAAGGTGATTCCTGATCCGAATCCAGAGCAGAACGCCATTCTGGGAAGCGATCAGTACTCGTTCGTGAAGCAAGGCATTCCGTCGTTGATCGTCCAGGCGCGCGGCGCGGCGGGACGAGCCTTGGCGCTGGCCTGGCTGAGAAATCGCTACCACGCACCGAGCGACGACATGACCCAGCCTCTTGATTGCGAGGAGGCGGCCCGGTATGCGCGTGGCATCTTCCTTCTGGCGTGGGCCATTGCCAACGACGACGAGCGCCCGCGCTGGAACCAGGGCGACGCGCTCGGAGAGCAGTTCGGCAACCAGACGACAAAGTCAACGAATTGACCAGTGACGGCGGATCGAATCGACGCGTGGTACCTTTGCGATCGAACTCGCGGGAGGAATTCTGTTGGGAAAGATCGCTCTGACCGTTGGTATGCTCGTGATCTCGAACCTGTTCATGACCGTTGCCTGGTATGCGCACCTCAAGAATCTGTCGTCAAAGCCGTGGTACATCGCGGCGTTCATCAGTTGGGGAGTAGCCTTCTTTGAGTACATCGTCCAAGTGCCGGCGAATCGAATCGGCTTCGGGCGGCTCTCCCTGGCTCAATTGAAGATCATCCAGGAAGTGGTCACCTTGTGCGTCTTCGTTCCCTTTGCCGTGCTGTACATGAAGCAGCAGCTCAACATGAACTTTCTGTGGGC
>DASQGS010000452.1:0-14216 GCA_035632455.1 Thermoanaerobaculia bacterium
ATATTGTTCGACTGCCTCCCGTAGAACGCGTCCGCGAATCCAGCGGTTCAGCGATTCTGTGATTACCAGATCCACCTCTCGTCCTAGCAGTGCCGCTAGCTCATTCTCCATGCTGATGATCTTCAACCCCGGCGTCTTCCCCTCCTGAAACTCCACCAGCACGTCCACATCGCTGTCCGGCCCGAAGTCATCGCGGACTACCGACCCGAAGAACGACAGCTTTCGCACGCCCCAGCGGCGGCAGAATTCCGCGATCTCCGCGTGCGGCACGGGAATAGCGAGTTGTCCGGCGGCCTTCATCCCAACGATATTGTAGCGGGGAACTCCCGCAATTTGTTCGAGTTGGGATTGATTTCAACCGTTCCCGCTGTTATCGTGGCGCGATCTTTATCCAGACATGGATCGATTCCACATCAACAGCCTAAGGAGAAGGGATTTTGTCGACCACCAAGCAGCAGAAAACGGAGCTCATAACCCAGTACGCCACTCACGACGGCGATACCGGTTCCCCAGAAGTGCAGATCGCACTCCTCTCGAACCGAATTACCTATCTGACCGAGCACTTCAAGACACACGCGAAGGATCATCACAGCCGCCGCGGCCTTTTGAAACTCGTCGGCCGGCGCCGTCGTCTTCTCGACTACCTGAAGAAGACCGACCTCGATCGCTACCGCACCGTCATCGACAAGCTCGGCATTCGCAAGTAGATCGTTTTCACTCGTGGGACAGGTCTCCGGGCCTGTCCCATGTTGTATTTCGGGCTGGCGCGGTTCGCCGGCCGAAAGCCTTCCGGCCGAACCTCATTCTTCGGCCCCAGCGGACAATCAACAGCGCCAGCCGATGAGTGGGCTGCGCATCGAAGGAACTTCATGACTCACAAATTGGAAATGCAGATCGGCGGGAGAACCCTGTCGTTCGAGACCGGCTCGGTCGCAAAGCAGGCCAACGGCGCCTGCGTGATCCGCTATGGCGACACCGTCGTCCTGGCCACCGCCTGCTACAAAGACGGCGCCGTGATGGGCGATTTCATGCCTCTGACCGTCGACTACAAGGAGTACACCTACGCCGGCGGCCGCATCCCAGGCGGCTTCTTCAAGCGCGAAGGGCGCCCCACTGAGAAGGAGATTCTGACCTCGCGTCTCATCGACCGCCCGCTTCGCCCGTCATTCACCAAAGGCTACCGCCAGGAGACGCAGATCATCGCACTCGTGCTCTCGGCCGACGGCGAGAATGACCCCGACATCTTCGCCATCAACGCCGCCTCGGCGGCGCTCACGCTCTCGGAGATTCCGTTCCCGAACCCGATCGGCGCGGTGCGCGTCGGTTACATCGACAACAAGATCGTCATCAACCCGACCAACTCGCAGCGCGACCTCTCGGACCTCGACCTCGTCGTCGCTGGCACCGAGCACGCCATCGTGATGGTCGAGGCCGGTGCCCGCGAAGTCGACGAATCGGTCGTTCTCGACGCCTTCGACACCGCGCACGCCGAGATCCTCCGGATCGTCGAGATCCAGAAGGCCCTCCGCGCGGCGGCCGGCAAGCCGAAGCTCGAAGTCACCTACACCCCGAAATTCAGCGACGAGCTTCTGAACGACCTGATGACCCATCACGGCGCGGCCCTTCGCGACGCGCTTCTGACGACCGGCAAGAACGCTCGCACCGATGCCGTTCACGCCGTCGAGGCTCAGGCCCTCGCCGCCGTTCCCGCCGACGATGCGGAGAAGCTCTCCGCGGTGAGGGCGGCACTCGAAGAGCTGCAGAAGCGGATCTTCCGCAACATCGTCCTCAATGAGCACCAGCGTGTCGACGGACGGGCGTTCAATCAGATTCGCCCCATCACCATCGACCTCGGCGTTCTGCCGCGCACACATGGCTCCGCGATCTTCACCCGCGGCGAGACCCAGGCTCTCGTCACCGTGACCCTCGGAACACCGCAGGAGGCGCAGAAGATCGAGGACTTCGAAGGCGAGACCTTCCAGCGCTTCATGCTCCACTACAACTTCCCGCCGTTCTCAGTCGGCGAAGTCAAGTTCATGCGCGGTCCGGCGCGCCGCGAGATCGGCCACGGCAACCTGGCCCGCCGCGCCCTCCAGCCGCTCCTCCCTCCGGAGAGTGATTTCCCCTACACGATCCGCTGCGTGTCGGACATTCTCGAATCCAACGGCTCTTCATCGATGGCCTCGGTGTGCGGCGGCTCGCTCGCGCTGATGGAAGCGGGCGTTCCCGTCCGCGCCGCCGTCGCCGGCGTGGCCATGGGCCTCGTCACCGGCGATCACAAGACCGCGGTTCTGACCGACATCGCCGGAATGGAAGACCACGAAGGCGATATGGACTTCAAAGTCGCCGGCACGCGCAAGGGCATCACCGCGCTGCAGATGGACATCAAGGTCAGCGGTCTCTCGCGCGAGGTCATGGCTCAGGCGCTGCAGCAGGCGCGCGACGGCCGCTTCTACATTCTCGACAAGATGGACGCGGCGATTCCGCAGCCGAAGACCGAGCTCTCCGAGTTTGCGCCGCGGCTGTACACGATCTACGTTCCGAAAGATCGTATCCGCGACGTCATCGGCTCGGGCGGCAAGACCATCCGCTGGATCGTCGAGGAGACGGGAACGAAGATCGAGGTCGAGGACGACGGCAAGGTCATCATCGCCTCGAGCGACGAGAAGTCCGCCGCTCGCGCCATCGAGATCATCAAAGGCCTCACGGCCTCGCCCGAAGTCGGCAAGACCTACAAGGGCACGGTCAAGCGCATCGAGCCGTACGGAGCCTTCGTGGAGATCCTGCCGGGGCAGGACGGGTTGCTTCACATCTCCGAGATGGCCCACACGCGCGTCGGACAGGTCACGGACATCATGCAGATCGGCGATGAGGTCGAGGTGCAGGTTGTGGGCATCGAGCCCGACACCGGCAAGATCCGCCTCTCGCGCAAACCGCTGCTCCCGCCGCCGACCGAGGAGGAGCTCGCCGCGGCACGCGAGCGGGAGCGAAACCGCGGCCCGCGTCCCGGCGGCGATCGGGGCGATCGCGGCCCGCGCCGCGAGGGCGGTCCTCGCCACGATGGCCCACGTCATGATGGACCGCGTCACGATGGTCCGCGCCACGACCGGCCGCGTCATGACGGCCCGCGCCGCCACGACGATCGTCCGCGCCACGAGGGCGGTCCGCGCCGCGAAGGCGATCGCACGCCGCGCCCCGAGCCGGAGCGCGTTGCTCACGACAGCACGGACCGCGGCAACGACCCCGAGAACAAATAGCGCTGCGATTCTTCACTTTCCACGAAAAGGAGCCTCCGGCGACGGCGGCTCTTTTCATTGGCGAGCGGCCGGTAGGGCAGCCTGCTCAGTGCGACCGGCAGGCAGCTTACGCCCTCCAGGCGCTGTGACAACGCGCACACATCCGCGTGGCGGCCACGGCAGCCGAAATAGCCCTCACGGTTGATGATGTTCTCCGCAACTGAGACTTAATCTCAATCATGAACGACGGAAGAAGCATGACGGAATCTCGTGAGCACGCGGCGTTGAGCTTGCCAACGGCCGCGCCGCTTGCGCCATCGCATCCCTTCAAGCCCGTCGATAGAAGGAGCTCATCATGATCGTCTG
The DNA here is from genome assembly GCA_035632455.1 of Thermoanaerobaculia bacterium. Classification (GTDB taxonomy): domain Bacteria; phylum Acidobacteriota; class Thermoanaerobaculia; order Gp7-AA8; family Gp7-AA8; genus DASQGS01. The sequence continues at coordinate 3,603 of DASQGS010000452.1, forward strand.
CGTCTGCCGCGGGGTCTCGGACCGCGAGGTCCGTACGGCCATCGAGAGCGGCGCGACCTGCCTCGACACGCTGCAAGCCCGCGGAATCGGAGGGGATTGCTGCGGCTGCCAGGAGACGCTCCGCCAGATGGTCACCGAGTGTGCCGGCGACGGCGCCTGCCGCTCATGCCGTCTGTCGCAGCCAGAGACGGAGTGCGCGTAAGATGAGCTTCGTGGATTTTCGCCGGAGCGCAGAGGGAGCAAGGACTCATGAAGGGTGACCGGAACATCATCGACATTCTCAACGAGGTGCTGACCGCCGAGCTCACGGCCATCAACCAGTATTTCGTCCACGGCGAGATGTGCGAGAACTGGGGCTACGTGCGCCTCCAGCGCGAGATCCGCAAACACTCGATCGGGGAGATGAAGCACGCCGAGGCGGTCATCGAGCGGATTCTCTTTCTGGAGGGTATTCCGAACGTCCAGCGGCTTGGGAAAGTGAACATTGGCGAGAACGTGCATGAGCAGTTCCGCGTCGATCTCGCCCTCGAGTCGGAAGCGGTGAAGCGCCTCAACGAGGGCGTCGAGACCTGCCGCATCGCCGGCGACAACAACAGCCGCCATCTTCTCGAGGAGATCCTCGAGGATGAGGAGGAGCACATCGACTGGCTGGAGGCGCAGCTCGCGCTCGTGGAGCAGGTCGGCATCCAGAACTACCTCGCGCAGCAGATTCGCGACGGCGAGGAGTAGCGCGGCAAGGCTTGGCAGCGCCGGTTGCCGAGGGCTCCACCGCGTCGTTTCCGGCGGCGTGAATCAAGGCCGCTTGACGGGAGCTGACATCCCTACAAGCAAATTGCGGTGCGGATGATCGGATACGACATCGACGCAATGGCGCTTCGCTCCGAGGTGCATGCGATCCGCTACAATCGCCCTCCCATGAGTTACTCCAGCGTTCCGCCGTTCGAGGGGGAACTGAAGCCGCGCACGTTGCCTCGGGAGCTCGATGCTATCGAGATCCGCGTCCTGGGTTGCCTGATGGAAAAGCAGCTCGCCACGCCGGAGTACTATCCGCTGACGCTCAACGCTCTCCTCGCCGCGGGCAACCAGAAGTCGAACCGCGAGCCGGTCATGCACCTCAGCGAGCGCGAAGTGGAGATGGCCGTGAACCGGCTCCAGGACGAGAAGCTGGTGTGGCGCGTCGTCGGCGGGCGGGCCACGCGCTTCGATCACAATCTCGATCGCGCGCTGCATCTCGACACACAGGCGAAGGCGTTGCTGACCCTGCTGTTCCTGCGCGGGGCGCAGACCGCGGGCGAGCTGCGCGGCCGTAGCGACCGCCTTCACGCATTCGCAACCGTGCCCGAAGTCGAGACCGTCCTGCAGCAGATGGCGGCTGAAGTCCCTGCGCTCGTTCGCGAGCTTCCTCGCCGGCCGGGGCAGAAGGAGCAGCGATGGGCGCATCTCCTGGGCGGTGTGCCGGTTGAGCCCGTGGCTTTCGTGGAGGAGAGTGAATCCTCGATCGCGGAACCGCTCTCGATCCGCGTCGCGCGCCTCGAGGAACGCGTTGCGTCGCTCGCGTCGGAGTTGCTTGAGCTCAAGGCAAAGCTGGGGGAATAGTGTTGCTGATTTCGCGATACACTTCCGCATCCACATCCGCTTGATTGAGAGGAGACCGACGATGCCGAATGGATTCGACACGAATCAGAACTGTTCCCAGCAGATCGCCTGCATCAGTCAGGGCGGCTATCAGTTCGTGGGGCGCTACTACAACGTCAACAATCCCTCCAAGAACCTTACCCACGCCGAAGCGCATTTGCTGTCTGCCGGCGGGATCGCGCTGGTCGCTGTGTGGGAAAACGGCTACCCGACGAAGGCGAGCTACTTCACGTTTCAGGCCGGAGTGAATGACTCGACGTCGGCATACAACTATGGGAGCGCCGTGATCGGCCAGCCCGCCGGAAGCGCCATCTACTTCGCGGTCGACTACGACGCCAGTGCGGCCGACATCGCCGGGCCGATCGCCGATTACTTCCGCGGCGTGTCCCAAGGGTTTCAGACCATCAGCAGCGGTAATCCCATTTTCAAGATCGGCGTGTACGGCTCTGGCAATGTGTGCACCGCGGTCCTGGCGAGCGGCGTGGCGCAGTATGCCTGGCTGTCCCAATCGACGGGATGGGGCGGGTCGAAGACTTTCGCGAACTGGAACATCAAGCAAGGCGCGGTGACGACGGTCTGCGATCTCGACAGCGACCTCGATCAGGCCATCGACGGAGACTACGGCTCGTTCACGATCTCGTGACTTCGGCTGTCGCCGCAGCGGGCTCCGGGATGGCTAGGCCTTCACCCGGGATCGCCAGCGGACCGTGCTTCAGATCCTCGCGGATGATGAGGTCGAGGAAGAGCTCCCGTACGCCGTCCCGTCCTCGCTGCCGGAAGACGGTGCGCACTTCGGCGGGCCGCAGCTTGATGCCGGTCATGGCATACAAGTACTGGCAAAAGACGACCGCCCGCGAGCGGAACGAGATGACCAGGATGAGGAGCAGCACGACGGCGAAGATTAGAGGCGCGGCCGCGGTGATATTGTCGATCTGAAACAGCGAAGCGAGTTCGTTCATCTCTGTTTTCCCGTGAAGCCTGATTTTTCGGTCCCGGTCGAATCGTAGCACGGCTAGCAGACACGTCTGATCGGACCGACCGGACCGATCCGTCCGATGTTGTAAGATGCAACCAGGCGCCGCGAGGGACGGCAGCCGTGCTCACGCGGCGGCGGAGGCGATATGCCCAAGATTCTGTTCTACGCAGGAACGGCGTTCTGCCTGTTCCTCGCGCTCTCGAGTGCCGCAGAGTGGACTCGCCAGATGCAGAGCGGCTCGGTCGCATTCGTCGCCATGCACGGCGTTCACGTGCCGGCAGGAGCGGCATCGGGATGGGCGATTGTCGTCGCGCTCCTGGCCGGGGTTGCCACCGCCGCGATCTTCATCCGGATGGCGACGCTTCTCGCCGCTCGCAATCTGTTTGGCGCATTCCTGGCGCTCTTCTGCGTCGGCTGCGCGATGATCGCCCTCGGCTGGCTGCTTCTCCTCCAGGCGCGTATGGTCATCCTCGCGCGCACCGGCTCATCCGACAGCGCGCTCCGTTCGCTGTTCGAGATGCACTTCGCCGGCTATATGATGCTCGGCTATTTCCTGTCGCTCGCGATGCTGGCCTTGCGGCCGTATTTCTCGATTCAGGCCAGCCGCGTGCTCTCGGCGCTGGTGTTCTTCCCACTGCCGTTGTTCTTCACGATCCTTCTGCAGGAGATCTTCGTGACCGGGTCCGTGGCGCCTCTCCCGGCCAGCAGCCCGGCTTTGCTCGTGTTCCTTGCCGTCCTGGCGCTGCTGTTTTTCTCGATTGCCCTTCACTGCATTCGCCACCGCCATCTGTTCATCGAGATGACGAACCTCCGCGAGCTCCTCGACAGCCGCGTCGATCCCGCTGGCCGGGCGCCCGGGCGGCCGCTGCCGATGGGAGGCGGAGTGGCATTCGATAGTTAGAAAGGTGTCATCCTGAGGCGGCGGAACCCAGGAGGGGTGAAGCGCGCCGAAGGATCTCCTTGCGAGAACCATGATCCTGCCAAGAGATCCTTCGCCGCGCTCCACACCCTCCGGGAGGTTCGCCGGTTCAGGATGCCATTCGAAAGGAGCCCATCATGCTATTGATTCGCAATGTGTTCCACTGCAAGCCCGGTCAGGCCAAAGTGCTGGTGAAGATGATGAAGGAGACGCTCGCCGCAACGCAGGCGGCGGGAGTGATGTCGCGAGGCCGGGTCATGACCGACATCGCATCGACCTTCTGGACCGTCGTCCTGGAGACTGAGGCGGATTCCTTCGAGGCGTGGGAACGCGAGTCACAAGCGATGGGAACCCGTCCCGAGCTGAGGAAAGCGATGGAGGGGTATATGGACCTGGTCGAGGGCGGCTATCGCGAGATCTTCAAGATCGAGTAAGTTGTAACGCACCGCTCATTCCGATCCGAGGGCTAATGTCGTTCGCTCACCTCCATCTCCACACCGAATTCTCGCTCCTCGACGGCGCCAGCCGCCCGGAGCAGCTTGCTCGGAGGGTGGCGCAGCTCGGCATGCCGGCATGCGCCATCACCGACCACGGCAACATGTTCGGCGCGGTGGAGTTCTACAACGCCATGCGGAAGGAGCAGGTCAAGCCGATCATCGGCTGTGAGATGTACGTTGCCTACGGCTCGCGCTTCGACAAGGCGGGCGTCGAGGAACAGGCCGCGGATGCGGGATCGAACAACCATCTCATCGTTCTCGCGGCAAACGAGAAGGGTTACCGGAACCTCGTCAAGCTCGTCAGCGCCGGATACACCGAGGGCTTCTACTACAAGCCCCGCATCGACAAGGAGCTCCTTCGCGAGCATCGCGAGGGCCTCATCGTCCTCTCCTCCTGTTTGAAAGGAGAGGTATCCCAGAACCTCGCCGGAGGCAACTACACGAAGGCGAAGGAAGCCGCGCTGCAGTTCCGCGACATCCTCGGTGCGGATAACTTCTTCCTCGAGATCCAGGACCACGGGATTCCCGATCAGCAGAAGATCGTCCCGCTGATGGCGAAGCTCGGCGATGAGACCGGCCTCCCACTCGTCGCGACGAACGACTCGCATTACCTGAACAAAGACGACGCCTTCGCGCACGAGGTGCTGCTCTGCATCGGCACGGGCAAGACCCTCGGCGACGAGAAGCGGATGAAGTTCTACTCCGACGACTTCTACGTGAAGGGACCGGACGAGATGGCCGGGGTCTTCCGCAAGTACCCCGAGGCCGTCGGCAACACGCTCAAGATCGCCGAGCGCATCGACCTCAAGCTCGAGCCGAAGGGCTATCACCTTCCGAATTTCCCGGTCCCGCGCGACGGCGGCGACCTGGTCACATTCTTCGAGAAGATCGTGCGTGAAGGCCTGCAGCGCCGTCTCGATCGCGCGGCGCCGCTGTTCGCAGCCGGAAAAAAGAAGCACGAGCCGCAGGCGTATCGCGACCGGCTCGAGAGCGAGATCGAGATCATCAAGAACATGGGATTCCCTGGCTACTTCCTCGTGGTCTGGGATTTCATCAAGTACGGCAAGGACAACGGCATCCCGGTCGGACCGGGCCGCGGCTCGGCCGCCGGCTCGCTCGTGGCCTACTCGATGGGCATCACCGACGTTGACCCACTCGACTACGACCTCCTGTTCGAGCGTTTCCTCAATCCCGAGCGCATCTCGATGCCGGACATCGACGTCGATTTCTGCATGAATCGCCGCGGTGAAGTCATCGAGTACGTGCGGCAGAAATACGGCAAGGAAAACGTCGCTCAGATCATCACGTTCGGAACGATGGCGGCGAAGTCGGTCGTGCGCGACGTCGGGCGGGTGCTCGGCCTTCAATACGGATTCGTCGACAAGATCGCGAAGATGATCCCGGCGGGGCCGGAGGTGACTCTCGAGAACGCCGCGGAGGACTCGCCGGCGCTCGCCGAGGCGATGAAGAACGACGCCGAAGTGGCGCGAGTCATCGAGATCGGCTCCAAGCTCGAAGGGTTATCGCGTCATGCCGGCACGCACGCTGCCGGGGTTGTGATCACGCCGGAGCCGGTCACGAATTATGTGCCGCTCTACTTGACGAACCGCGATGAGATCGTGACCCAGTACGACATGCGCGTCGTCGAAAAGATGGGTCTGCTCAAGATGGATTTCCTCGGCTTGCGCACGCTCACGGTCATCGACGATGCCGTGAAATCGGCGCGCATGGTCGAGGGTGTCGAGATCGACGTCGAGAAGATCGATCTCGCGGACCCCGAGGTCTTTCGTCTTTTTCAGGAAGGGCGAGCCAAGGGCGTGTTCCAGTTCGAGTCCGGCGGCATGGTCGATCTTCTTCGCAAGGCCCGCCCGACGCGATTCGAGGATCTCGCCGCCCTCAACGCCCTCTACCGGCCGGGCGCGCTCGACGCCGGCATGGTCGACGAGTACGTCCGCCGCAAGAACGGCCAGTCCAAGGCGCGGTTTCTCGTCCCGGCGATGAAGGCCATCCTCGAAGGGACCTATGGCGTCATCGTCTACCAGGAACAGGTCATGCAGATCGCGCAGGCGGTGGCCGGCTTCTCGCTCGGCGACGCCGATCTTCTCCGGAAGGCCATGGGCAAGAAGGACAAGGTCATCATGGAGGAGCAGCGAGAAAAGTTTGTCGCCGGCGCCGTGGCGAACGGCTACTCGAAGGACAAGGCCCGAGCGATCTTCGAGTACATCGAGCCTTTCGCCCGATACGGCTTCAACAAGTCGCATTCCGTGGCCTACGCGCTCGTGGCCTATCAGACCGCATGGCTGAAGGTGCATTACCCGCGGCACTTCATGGCTGCGCTGATGTCGTCGGAGATGGACAAGACCGACAGCATCGTCAAGTTCATCCATGAGGCGGGGCAGATGGGCATCAAGGTCCTGCCGCCCGACATCAACGAATCGAATTATTCGTTCACCGTTGTCGGGCCGAATATCCGATTCGGCCTCGGCGCCGTGAAGGGCGTCGGCTCGAGCGCCATCGAATCGATCCTCGAGGCCCGCCGCCGGCTCGGTCGCTTCACCGGTCTGCTCCAATTCTGCGAGGCCGTCGATCTGCGGGCTTGCAACAAGAAGGTGATCGAGGCGCTGATCAAGTCTGGATCGTTCGATTTCCTCAAGCTGCCGCGCAAGGTCTTGTTCGATTCGCTGGAGGTGACCGCCGACAGCGCGCAGCGCGCCCGGGAGGAGAAAGAGCGCGGGCAGTCGAGCCTCTTCTCGATGATGGGCGGCGGCGCGATCAAGAGCGAGAACGCCGTTCCTTCTCACATGCTGAAGGGGAGCGAGTGGGAGGAGGACGAGAAGCTTCGCCACGAGAAAGAGACCCTCGGTTTCTACATCACCGGCCATCCGTTGAATCGCTATCGCGAGGAGATCGAGCTCTTCGCCACGCGCGGCGTTACCACCGACTCGCTCCGGAAGTTCGTCGAGCAGACCGTGAGCATCGGCGGCATCGTCGCCCAGATCAAGAAGTCGAAGATCAAGAAGGGGCCGAACGAGGGGAAGTTGATGGCCAAGTTCGTGCTCGAGGATCAGGTCGGCAGCGTCGATGTCGTCGTCTTCAGCGATCTCTACGCGAAGTACATGAAGTGGCTCGAGAACAGCGTGCCCGTGTTGCTGACGGGGACGGTGAGGGATACGGGCGGGATGGCAGGCAACCGGAGCGCGTCGCTGCAATCGGCCGAGCAATCGGCGCAGCATATCGACGACGAGTACGGCGGCCATCCCGAGGCCGTGAGCGCCTATCGCGTTCGCTCGCGTGGCGGTGACGCTGAGGAAGAGGCTGCCTCGCCGTTTTCATGGCGACGGCGCCGCCGGCGGAAGGTGGACGCGGCGACGCCCGTGCAGGTCGAGCCCGAGCCGGAGCCGGAGCAGGATGGCGATGAAGGAGATCTGTCGTTCTACGAGGTCGGCGAGGACGAGGCGGGGGACGATCGCGATGAGAAGGAGATCGAGCGCGATCGAATCGGCGCGGACGTTGACAAGTACAACCTCAGTTTATTTGATGGGCCGCCGAAGCCTGCGCCAAAGCCCGCGCCAAAGCCTTCGCCAAAGCCTGCGCCCGCACCGGAGCCGGCCGAGCGCGTCGAGGCCGATCGCGAGGACAACGGCTCAGTCGGCGTGCGAATGGACGTTGCGCTTCGCGGACGCGACGATGCGGAGTCGGCACGGGCGAAGCTGCGAGTCGCCGGCGATGACGCCGAGGCATTCAACGACGCAGTCGCCGAGGCCGCTGAAGCGCCAGAGACTGCCGAGGCCGTCGAGCCGCCGGACAACGGCGCCGCGGCCGAGACCGCCTTCGCCTCGCACGCTGCGACGTTGCGAGAATCGCCGGTCACGCCGGAGCTCAATGCTCTCGAGATCATTCCTCTGGAGGGCATCCGCGACAAGAAGGTCAAGGAGATCGCGCTCGAAGTACCGTACGCCCGAATGAGCGAGGAGACGGTCAAACGAATTCGCCAGATCGTCGAGGATCACGCCGGCGAGACTCCGGTCACCGTCCTCATCACCGATCTGCCCCCTGATGTCGCCGCGGGCGCCGGCAAGAAGGAGCTTAGGCTCAAGATCAATCAGCACTTCCGCGTCCAGGCAGGCCCCGCGCTGCGCGCGGCGCTCGAGCAGGCGCACGCAAGGCCGCGGTACATTTTTTGAGGTGTCGTACAATGCCGTCTCGCAATAATGGAGGGATTTCATGCCTGTCGAGCAGAGTTACGCCACCCACCGCCGGTACCTGCCGCCTTTTCACTTCTTCGTCATCCCTGTGGTGGTGATCAATGTGATCATCCAGATCGTCTTCGCCGTGAAACGTTTCTCGCTGCTCAGCGCGTGGAACGTCGTTTTCGCGATCGCCCTGACCGCTCTCGCGTTTCTGTCGCGGATCATGACCCTGACCGTGCAGAACCGGCTGCTCCGGCTCGAGGAGAGACTGCGGCTCGAGCGCTTGCTGCCGGCCGATCTTCGCTCGCGGGTCGGCGAGCTGTCGACGAGCCAGCTCATCGCCCTTCGCTTTTGTGCCGACGACGAAGTGCCGGAGCTCGCGCGAGCCGTCCTCGCCGGCGAGGTGACCGAACGCGAGGAGATCAAGAAGCGTATCAAGACCTGGCGCGCCGACTGGCTGCGGGCCTGAGAGGGGTTAAGATAGCGCGATGACGGACGACGATCTCAAGCGGCTCCTGGATGGGATGCGGCAGGAGAACGCCGCGGCGCATGTGGAGACGCGCGGCCACTTCGATTCGAAAACCGAAGAAACGCGCGGCCACTTCGATTCGAAAGTCGCAGAAACGCGCGGCCACTTCGATTCAAAAACCGAAGAAACGCGCGGCTACTTCGATTCAAAAACCGAAGAGATCCGCCGCCATGTCGATTCGAAGGCCGAAGAGACCCAACGCCACTTCGATTCGAAGGCCGAAGAGACCCAACGCCACTTCGATTCAAAGGCCGAAGAGACGCGCCGCCACTTCGAGATTGTCGCCGAGCATCTCGACACCAAGATCGAGCTCCTGGCGGAGGGTGTCTTGCAGCTCGGCCAGAAGCTGGACCGCGAAGCCGCCGACATCCGGGACGAGATGCGGCGCGGGTTCGCTGACACCCAGGCCATGATCAAGTTCTCGCACTCCGAGCTCGACCGGCGCGTGCGGGCGCTGGAGCACATGCTCGCCGATCTGCAGGCCCGCATCGAACGGCTGGAGGCGGCTACGAACTAACCCTGCAGGCGCTGCCGCACTTTTGTCCTTGCCTTTGCTATTCTGGCTCCGTGCGAAAGGAAGACATCCTGGCGTACGTTCACCGCGATTGGCGAGCAATCGCGGCGATGAAGCAGCGCCGTTGGGTGGAGCAGAAATCGCGCATGACCGCTGCCGAGGCGCTGGCGATCGGCGACGAGCTGCGGCGCCACGCGATGGAGGTGCTCAAGGGCTGGCCATCGGAAGCGGATCGCCAAGCCGACCTCGCCGTTCACATCCGAGTCTCCGAGAGCCTGCGCCGTGTCAAGCCGCCTCGTCGTTATCAATGACCGCCGAAGTCCTCCACGAATTGCTCACGAACGGGCGGGCCTTCTCCGCGTCCTACGGCGGCGGGATGTCCAATCACTTTCCGATGGCGCTCCTGGCGCTCGAACGGCTCGGTGCCGATGATCGGCGCCTGCGCGAGTTCGCGGCGTTCTACGAGAAGCGATTGCGGAGAAAGGCGGCGGATGGGCCGGCGCTTCCCGGTGACGGCTGGCGCAGCGCGCTCGGTCGCAGCGAGCTCGAGGTTCCGCTGGCGGCGATGCTCGCGGATGAGGTCCGGCATGCCGGCGCCGAGGCGGTCCTCCGCGATGTCCTTCCAGCGCTGACGCCGGGCATCGGGGCGGCGGCGTTTCATGGCGTGATCCGCACGGCATACGCCGTCGATAGTGGAGACGATGCCGATGTTCCGGACGCGCTGACTTCCTGGATCATCGCGTATGACGATCTGCGAGGGGAGGGGAGCGAGGCGCTGCGGTTCACGAAAGCGGCCGAGGCGTTCGACGCCATGCATGGTGACGATCGCTTCCCGAAGGACTTGAAGGGCGCGAGTATTTCCGGCCGGATCGAAGCGATTGCGGCGATGCCGGGGTTCGCGGACTATCGCCATTCCATCGCCGCGGTCGCGCTGCCCGATCTCGCGCGCATCGCCGTGGCCATTTATCTCGACCGCGCAGACTTCACGGCCCTCCACATGGTCACGGGATGCCATGCCGCGCGCGTGCTCGCACCGTATCTCGCCGCCGATGCTCTCGATCATCTCGCGACCGCGCTTCTCGGGGCGTATGCCACCATCGGGCGGCCCGCGTTCGACGTCGATGCGGATGTCTCTGGCAGCGCCGCCGATTGGGATGCGCTCGCCGCGCGCGCGATCCTCAGCAACGACGATCACGATCTGAAATTCGTCTACAGTTGCCGCGAAGAAGAGGCAGTCTACGGCTGGGGATTGCACCGGCGGGCCGCAGCGATGAGGCTGGAGAGATGATTTCCGTCGCCGTAGCCGTTGCCGCGCCCGTAGCCGTTGCCGTCGGCGTCGCCGTCGCCGTCTTTT
>DASQGS010000453.1:0-2795 GCA_035632455.1 Thermoanaerobaculia bacterium
GATCATCGCCGAGGAAACGGCCTTCATGGCTCGGCTCGACTCGATGAAGCCGGTGCGAATGGATGCCGAAGAGCATGACGAGTACGGGTGGTTTACGTTCGCCGAGGCCTATGAAAAGATTCGCTGGACCGACGATCGCGAGGCGCTGGAACGGGTGGCGGGAATGATGCAGGCAGTGTCATCGTGAGAGTTAGTGAGCAGTGATCAGTGGCGGTCGTGGTCAGTTATCAGTAGGGAGCACTTCTCCGCGGCCTCCGCGCCTCCGCGTGAGAAAAGCGGAATCCCCAAAGAGACGCAGAGGACAGGGAGAAAACCGTTTTCAACAGTGAGCCCGCCGAGGAGATCCTTCGCCGCGCTCCACCCCTACTCCGGGGTTTCGCCGGGTCAGGATGACACAAGTACGCGGCTCAGGATGACACCCTCGTTCCTTCGTCGTCTCTTGATCCCTTTCCGGTAGACTTCGCCCGCGAATGAAAAAGGCCTCGCTCCTCGTCCTCTTTCTGACCGTTCTGATCGACCTCATCGGCTTCGGGATGGTCATTCCGTTCCTCTCGTTCTACGCCCGCGAATACGGCGCGAGCGGCGTCGCGGTCGGCGCGGTCGTGGGCGTCTACTCGATCATGCAGTTCTTCTTCGCGCCGATCTGGGGGCGGCTCTCGGACAAGGTCGGGCGCCGCCCGGTGATCCTGATCAGCCTCACCGCGAGCTGCATCGGATACTTCCTCTTCGGGTTCGCGCACGGCCTGACGCTGCTTCTCGTCTCGCGCGTCATCGCCGGCGTCGGCGGGGCGAACATCGGCACGGCCCAGGCCTACATCGCCGACTCGACGACCGTCGAGAATCGCGCCAAGGGAATGGGGCTGATCGGCATGGCCTTCGGGCTCGGCTTCATGCTCGGCCCGCCGCTCAGCGGCATCCTCTCGCAGGTCGGCATCCGCAACCATCTCGCCGGCAACCTTCTCCCGGGCCTTGCCGCCGGCGGGCTGTCGCTCACGGCGCTTCTCCTCGCCCTTTTCGTGCTCGGCGAATCGAAGAAGCCGGGGCTCGAGACCGTAGCGCGGATTCCGCCGCAATTCGACCGCCGGGTGTGGCACGAGATGATCGAGCACGCCATGCTGGGCGCGATCATCCTGGCGCTCTTCCTCACCCTTCTCTCGGTGGCGGGAATGGAGACCAGCGTCACCCTGCATGCCCGCGATCGCTTTCATTTCAGCCAGCTCGATCTCGCGTATTTCTTCCTGTTCATGGGAGCGATCGTGGCCGCGATCCAGGGAGGCCTGATCGGCCGGCTGGCCCGCGTGTTCGGCGAGAGGACGCTGGTGGCCGTCGGCGCCGGCTCGTTCACCATCGCGCTCGTCTTCGTACCGCTCGTGTACAGCGTGACGCTGCTCTACGTCATCGCATTCTTCATCGCGGTCGGCCAGGGGCTGACGTATCCGGCGCTCACGTCGCTGGTCACGAAGGCATCGCCGCCGAGCGAGCACGGCAGCATGCTCGGTCTGGCCGCCGGCGTGGGCTCGCTGGCCCGCTTCATCGGGCCGATTCTTTCGGGTTACTTCTACGATCTCGCGGCCTCGCGCGGGGCGTTCTGGTGCGGCGCGACGCTCGTCTTCGCGGCATTCCTGATCTCGCTGCGGATGCGGCGGCTACCGCTCCTCACCGACGCCGCGCCGAGTGCGTGAGCTCGACACATCGACTTCGTTCGGAGGGATTCGCAAGCATGGCCATCCTCAAAGTAGCCCGCCTCGGACATCCGGTCCTTCGCCAGAAGGCAGTCGACCTGGAGATCGCCGACATCAAGGCCGGGAGATTCGCGCCGCTGGTCGACGACATGATCGAGACCATGCACGCCTACGACGGCGTCGGACTGGCCGGGCCTCAGGTGCATCTGCCGCTCCGCATCTTCGTCTTCGAGGTGCAGGAGCGAGTGGCCAAGAACCGCGGAATCCCGAAGCTCGGAGCGGGCGTCTTTTTCAACGCCACGTACGAGCCGGTCGGCGAGGCGAAGGTCGTCGATCACGAGGGCTGCCTTAGCGTTCCCTTCCTCTCCGGCGAGCTGGCGCGCTACAAGAAACTGCGGCTGAAGGGCATCGATCCCAAAGGAGATCGCGCCGAGATCGAGGTCGATGGCTTCACCGCCCGCATCTTCCAGCACGAGGTCGATCACACCGACGGATACGTCTATCTCGACCGCATGCCCGATCTGACGACGCTGGGATACACGATCGTCCTTTGAAACTAGAAACCCTGAAACCTGAAACCAGAAATAGTCTTCGCCAGAGTCGTGGTGTGCGCCTGAACCTGTTGGCGCGAATCACGACCCCGTGAGCCTGAAACTAGAAACCTGAAACCAGAAACCAGAAATAGTCTTCGCCAGAGTCGTGGCGTGCGCCTGAACCTGTTGGCGCGAATCACGACCCTCGCGAGGAACCATTTCAGGTTTCTGGTTTCTGGTTTCTCCTCGAGGCGTGAGCCGCTCACGAATTTTTCACACCGCTCTTGACGGCCTTCTCACGCCCGGAGCCGGGTGGAGTTTTTTCTGACCCGTTATTCACGTGCCCGCGAACGAGCCGTTCATGGACGGTCCCTAGAATGGCTCCCGTCGTCGCGAAGAGCTGTGGAGCGAATCCGGCGAGAGCGAACTGAGTCGATTCCGAAGCGCTCACCGAGTTTCCCTTCGAGAACCGGCAGCGTGTTGTAAGAGAGAGCGGCAGGCGAGTGGTTGCGAAAGCGCCACTCGCCTGACTGTTTTTGGGGCGAATCACATATCCAGGAGAAACTGCTCGGGATTGTCC
>DASQGS010000454.1:0-7014 GCA_035632455.1 Thermoanaerobaculia bacterium
GCACGCGCGAGGCGTTCGTGGTCTCGACGCCGAGGGTCGCCGAGAAACAGTCGCCGGAGTTCGATGGCCGTGCTGGCGCGGCAAGCGCAGCCGCGGCCGAGGAGGCGATCAGGAAGGAGATGAAGAGCGTGTGCAGGCGGAGCATCGAAACCTCACTTCACTCGCGACGATGTGGCGATCGCGGAAAGGGTATCACTCGAAACCTTGACGGCAATAAGGCCTCGGACCCGTTACAATTGCCCACATGCGGAACATCAGCGCGCTATTGCTGTGCACGATCGCGGCCTCGGCGGCGGCGCCGGCCGTGGCACAAACCTCGTCGTTGCAGATTCATGGCTTCCTCACCGCCCGCGAGATCTACGTGAAGGCGCCGCCGTCATGGATCGATGCCGGATTCGGCCGTTTCGACGTCGGCGCGGACAGCCCCAACGGCAACCGGACGGTCAACCTCGACGTTGCCCAGGTCGGTCTGGACTGGACGCCGGCACGATGGCTGCTCCTGCACGCTGACGGAGTGGCGCGGAAGGAGCCGTCCGGAACGAAGGGCAGCCGCGGCGGCCTGGTGCAGGCGTACGCCGAGCTGCACAACGAGCACTGGCGCCTGCGCGCTGGGTCGTTTTGGCTGCCGACCTCGCGCGAGAACGTCGATCCTCTTTGGAATTCGCGATACACGATCACGTACTCGGCGCTGAACACATGGATCGGTGAGGAAGTGCGGCCGGTCGGCGCCGATCTCCAGTATTCGCTTAACTACTACATCTCGCTCGGCGCGACGGCGTTCCGCGGGAACGACACCATGGGCACGGAGCTGGCGGACCGGGGCTGGACGTTCGGAAACCGGCTCAGCGTCTACAACGAGAACCTGCCGCAGCCGTTGCCCGACGCCGACACCACGAGGCCGATCGGCGAGGACCTCGACCACAGGAACGGCTACTCGGAGCGCATTCGCGTGCAACTTCCGGAGCGAGCGATGCTGCAAGCGACGCACATCGACAATCGCGCCAAGCTGATCCCATCGATCTACAACCAGACCCCATGGCATACGCAGTTCAACGTGGTGGGCGGCGATGTCGGGTCGCGAGGGCCGGCTACGCTGGCGGCAGAGTGGGCTTCGGGTTGGACCGAGGTCGGCTTCCCCGGCGGCAGTTTCAAGATGGACTTCGAGACCGCCTACGTCCTTCTGTCGTACAAGCGCGGCGCGGACCGGTGGTCGGGCCGCGTCGATCATTTCTCGACGCGCTCGCACATTCGCACCGCGGACGACGCGAGCCGCGAGAGCGGCCACGCCTTCACCCTGGCCTGGCTGCGCGATGCCGGCCAGCACATCCGCCTCGGCCTCGAGTACGCTCGCGTGACGGGCAACCGCCCAGGCGCAGTGCTGGCAGGAGCGGACCCGAGAACGGGCGGGTCGACGATCACGATCGAAGTGCGATACGGATTCTGATTGTTGCCTACGGCGCGAGAACAATCCCGTACTTCTTCGCCAGGTATTGTTCGACCTGAGTCCGCTCCGCGTCCGGCAGCTCGCGGTTGTAGAGGATGAATTCCGCGAGATCTCCGTTCCAGTACTCCTGGTACACCGTCCCCGTTCCGCCGAGGTAAAGGAGCGGCAGGCCCTCGCCGTGCTTTGCCTGTCGCTTGTTGAGAGCCTGCTTGCCGTTGACCCAGCCCGAGAACCACTCGGGAGCGAAGACGTCGGTGGTCAGGTAACTCTGGTTGGCCTCGAGCTTGAAGTAGCCCACCGTGCCCTGGTCGCCCAGAAACATGCAGTAGTTCTTCTCAGCGCCGCCGCGGCTGTCGAGTCCTGCGGCGCGATCGTACCCGCCGTTGTCGTGACCGTAGAGCTTGCGCAGCGGCTCGGTGCTGGCGGTCTTGCTGCTGAAGACAGCGAACACGGTCATCGTCGGCATCTTGGCGGGATTGATGTCGACGTTCACGCGAAGCATCTGGTCCTTGCCGTTGAATTCAATGGCGGGATGGCCTCCGATTCCGGTCTTCTGGAGTCGAGGCTGGTCAGCGGGAGGCTCGGCAATGACGCCATTGCCGGCTTGACTGGTCCACTTCGTCACCGTGTCACCGGTGCCCGTCGTCACTCCGGCATCGGCGCTGAACCAGACCTGCAGCGCCTGGGCTGGGATTGGCGCATTCGCCGGGAGGTTCGCGGTCGCCGGGAGAGCACCGCCCGCCGGCTGCGTGCTCGGCGCCGGAGCCACCGTCGCGACCACCGGTGCAGCGGGAGGCGCCGGCTCAGGAGCTTCTTCCTTCTTCTTACAAGCGCCGAGGATGAGAAGTACCAGGGAAAACGGAATGATGAGTCGCTTCATAAGAGCCTCCGAGGAGATCACTTCTGCCTTCTGCTTTCTGACTTCTGCTTTTTCATCATGGTACTCCGGTTACAATCTCCATGCCTCATGCAGAAGTGGTTTCGGATTCGCGAGCGGGGATCGACGGTGCGCGCCGAGGTGGTCGGCGGCGTGACCACATTCGTCTCGATGGCCTACATCATCGTCGTGAACCCGGCCATCCTCTCGTTCGCCGGGATCCCGGCCGGGCCGAGCACGGTGGCGACGATCCTGACCGCCGTTTTCGGCACGCTGCTGATGGGTTTGTATGCGAACCGGCCCATCGCCGTCGCGCCGTACATGGGAGAGAACGCCTTCATCGCGTTCGGTCTTGCGGCGATGGGCATCGGCTGGCAGCAGCGCCTCGGCGCGGTGTTCGTCAGCGGGGTGATCTTCCTGATCATCACCCTTCTCGGCATTCGGACATGGCTCGCCAGCGCGATCTCGACTTCGCTGAAGCACAGCTTCGCCGCAGGAATCGGGCTGTTTCTGACGTTCATCGGCCTCTACGAGACCGGCATCGTGACGAGCTCCGTCGCCGGCATGCCCGCGAACGCGCTGCTCGACGCCGGAGGGAAACTGCTTCGAGCGCCGGAGGTCCCGGTGAAGATCGGCAACCTCGCCTCGGCGCCGGTGCTGCTGGCGGTGCTCGGCTTCGTGATCACCGCGGCGCTGCTCCACCGCCGCGTCCGCGGTGCGATTCTGATTGGAATGGCCGTGACTGCCGCGATTGGTTACGCCCTCGGCATCGCCGCGGCGCCGCGGGCGGTGATGGCGCTTCCATTCCGCGGCGACTACAGCCTCGGCGCGATCGCATTGCATCTCGATATCGTTTCCACGTTGCGAATCAGCTTCCTTCCGATCCTGCTGACACTCTTCCTCATGTCGCTGCTCGACACGCTTGGGACGCTCGTCGGCGTCGGCGCGGCGAGCGGCATGCTCGACGACAAGGGAAACTTCCCGCAGATCGAAAAACCGATGACCGTCGACGCGCTGGCGTGCATGTTCAGCGGTCTAATCGGCACCTCGACCAGCGGCGCCTACATCGAATCGGCTACCGGCATCCGCGAGGGCGCGCGCACCGGCCTGGCCGCGGTCGTGACGGCGGCGCTGTTCGCCGTCTCGCTCTTCTTCATTCCGCTGTTCGAGCCGCTGCAGACGCTGCGATACGCGTACGCCCCGGCGCTTCTGGTGGTGGGCATGCTCATGCTCCCGTCGATCGGCAAGATCGCCTTCGACGACGTCACCGAGCTCGTCCCGGCATTCGCCACGATCACGGTCATGGTCTTCACCTACAACATCGCGAACGGCCTGACGGCCGGGCTGGTGCTGCATCCGCTGATGAAAGTCCTCGCCGGGCGTTGGCGCCAGGTGAGCGCAGGCTCGGTGGTCTTCGCGGCGCTCTGCCTGGTGTATTACGTGTTCGGTGTTCCGCACTGAGGCACGTCATCCTGAGCCGCGCAGACGGCGAAGGATCTCCTTGGCAGGATCTTGGCGGCACAGACAGGAGTGTCTGTGCCACCCGGGGTGCCGCCGCCTCAGGATGACGTGCAGACCATCTCTCACTCACCCCGCGATCGGAATCCCGAACGTGTAGTGGTATGTATCGCCGTTCGCGAGTGCGACGTGGACGCGTACGACGATCTCGCGCTGCCGCTCGCGGGAGCCCCGGTTCGCTTTGCTGAGAACGTCGGTCTTGATGTCGAACGTGTGATCCTTCCCGGGATCGATCATCTCGTTGTAAGTATTCGCGCGCGAGTCGATCGCGATCTGGCTGTTACCGGCGGGCTCGATCGTGATGCCGATGACCGTCTCCGGGAGATCGGAGTTATTGGCCACCTCGATCTGCAGAGTCACCGGCACGCTGGATGGTGGCGCGTTTGGGTAAGCGCCCGTCGGCGCTGCGGGCATTCCCAGCTCCTGCACGAAGTTAACGAGCGAGACTTCGATGAGCTGTCCCGGACCGCCCTCGATCGAGCGCTTGTCCGGCGCCGTCGACGAGGCACAGGCAGCAACCGCGAGCGCGACAGCCACTACCGACAGGCGACGCAGCATTGAGATCCTCCTGGATTGCGTCATCCTGAGCCGGCGAAACCCCGGAGGGGTGAAGCGCGGCGAAGGATCTCCTGGCGGGAACCGCGACCCTGCCAAGAAGATCCTTCGCCGCGCTCGCCCCCTCCGGGGGCTTCGACGGCTCAGGATGACGTACTGACCACTGATCACTTCTCCTCCGCGCTCTTGATCGAATCCTCGATCGCCTCCGCGGTTGCTCGGCCGATGATCACGTTCGCGATCACGCCCTTGCCATCCAGAATAAACGTGGACGGCGCGGAGCGCGTGTGGAAGAGCTTCTGCATCCACTCGTTGCCCATGGCCATGGGGAACTCCACCGCGAACTCCCGCGAGAACTTCCGCATCTCTTCCGGTACATCCTCAGAGCCGATGGCCACGCCGATGAACGCGACCTCGGGATGTTTCTTTGCCAGCGCCACGATCTCGGGCATCTCCTGGCGGCACGGGTCGCAACGTGACGATAGAAACAGGAGCACGACCACGTGGCCATGCGCTTCGCGAAGAGCCACGACGCCGTCCTCTGTCACGAGACGAAGCTGAAACAGCGGTGCAGTCCGGCCGACGAGGTCGAATACGTCGCCGCCCTGATCTCCTCGGATCGCGTGCGGCGACGCGAGTGCAAGGACGAGGGCCGCCGCGGCCAGTGGGAGCCTGCGCATTATCGATCCGGCCTGGAGAAGATCGCGATATTCACGGAAGGTCAGGGCAATAGTGTTCGCGTTTCAGCGGCTCGTTGCAAGATGCGACGGCGTCAGCATTGAACAAAAACGCAAATCCGCGCCCAATCCCTATCCCAGACGTACTACTCAATGCTCATCGCATGGATTTCGCTGACTTGCCGCCACGCGGTCTGCAACGCGCGGCGCACAAGGCGGCATTCCGCAAAACGGAGTTCCGGAAAGAGGTCACAAAGCCTCGGTGGAGGCCGCCCGCTTTCGCCGCTCCAGAAACACCCAGGAAACCACGAGCCAGAGAACGCCGGTCGTAATGGCCATATCCGCGACGTTGAAGACGCCGGTGTGCAGCGGGCCGATCTCGAGATAGGCGAAATCGGTGACCACGCCCTGGCGCGTGATTCGATCCAGCAGGTTGCCGGCGCCGCCGCCGATGATCAGCGCGAGCGCAAGGGCGTCAGGACGGCTCGGGATGCGCCCGACTAGGAGCACGCCGAGCGCGAACAGCAGGCCGACGGCCACCGCCAGGCTGAAGACGGTCGCTCGCACGGCGGGGGAGAGGCCCGACCCCAGGCTCAGGAACGCGCCGGAATTCTCCGCGTAGAGCAGCGTCAGAAATCCGGCCAGAAACGTCCGAGGCGGCCCCTCGGCGAGCGTGACCCGCGCGACGTGCTTGGTGAGCTGGTCTGCGCCGGCGGTCGCGGCGATCACCAGGGTCAGAAGGGCGTTCCAGCGGAATCGGTTCGTCGTCACACGAGAAGTGTACCGAAAGCCATCCCGATGCGCTGGGTTCGATCGCCACCGTTATCCTGAAATTCACTCGTTCGACGCGATCTACTGTTCCAGCTCCGTCACGATCACCGGCGAGATGAACGTGGCCTCGTTCGTGGCGTTCGCGATGACCGAGGCATAGACGCCGGAGCTCGGCTCCCCGCATTCCACGACCACGCGGAAGCCATCGCCGCTGGTGATCAGGGGGAAAAGAAGCTGGATCGACGACTGGACCATCGAGCTCGGCGGAAGCGTGATCCTGGTGATCGCCAGGCTCCGACCGGCGACGCGCTGGAGCGCCAGGATGAAGACGGCGTCCCTCTCGCTGAGGTTGGAGAGACCGATGTTCGTCCGAAAATCATCGTTGAACGAGAGGCCGGGGAGGGCCCGCAGCGGGAAGTAGGTGTCGCCGTATGAGACATCGATCGGCTCGAGCTTGAACGTGTCCGTCCCGCGCACGCCGTAAGCCACCGCGCGGATGGAGACGGAGCGCCGGCCGAGCGTCTGGACGATCAACGGCGACAAAGCGGATTCCATCCCGAACGCCTGGGCGATCACGTCTTCGAATCGGATCGTGTCGCCGGGCGCGATCGAGGTCACGATCACCGGCTGCCCCGGCGCCGTCGGCAACGTCAGCGCGACCGTGGCTTCGCCCGGTTGATCGTTCGTGAGCTCGACGTCGGTTCGCCAGCGGACGTCGCCGATGCCGTCGACGCTGCCGACGATCGGAACGACGACCGACACGGACGGTGGCGGAGAAGGAGGTGCCGGCGGTTGCGGAGCTGCTTCCGCATACGAAGCGCCGGCGATGAGGAGCGCGAGGATCGCGATCGCGCACGATGCTCGTGTTTCACGGGTCGTGGAGTGTTCAGGTTGCGGTCGTGCGCCGGACTCGTGTGTCCGCGAGTCGCATCCGCGTGACGGGGGCGCCCCGCGGTTGCGCCCGTGACGGCCGCGCTCCACGACGATCTCTCCGGTCATTTCGCACGTTGGACGAATTGCAGCAACTCCGAGTTTCAAGACGAAGCGCGACCTTGAATCCGGGCTATCCTACCACTCGCATTTTTTGAGGACGGTCGTCATCCTGAGCCGCGTAGACGGCGAAGGATCTCCTAGCCAGGATCGTTGTTCATCGCAAGCAGATTCTCTCTGTG
>DASQGS010000455.1:0-4435 GCA_035632455.1 Thermoanaerobaculia bacterium
TCGTCTTCAAATCGAACAAATGCTGCTCCAGCCCCACCGGGTAGCGGTGCGGGTTGACGAAGCGCTTGATGCCGGGATGGAAGAGATCGAGCTGTTCCTCGCGGTGCTTGCGGATCGCGGCGAGCGACGGAGACTCGTAAACTCGCGCGCCGCCGCGGTAGATCGGGACGAGCAGGTCGATGGCCTCCTCCCCGTCGAACGACTTGCGCCGAGTCTGGTCGAGCGGGTCGACCATCGTCCGGCTCGCGGCCGGGCCGGCCTCGTCCCAGATCATGTCGCCGGCGGCCTCGCCACGGCGGACGAAGCGGCGAACGTTGAGGATGCCGGGATTCGAGATCTTGATCGTCTGCTCGGAGAGCTTGACCTTGTGCTCCCACTCCCCGCCCTTGCCTCGGATCGCCGACAGTTTGTACACGCCACCCAACGCCGGCTGATCCCAGCCGGTCACCAGACGCGTCCCCACACCCCACATATCGATGCGCGCGCCCTGGTCCTTCAGACTCGTGATGATCTGCTCGTCGAGCTCGTTGCTCGCGGCGATCACAGCGTCCTTCAGGCCGGCGGCGTCGAGCATCTTCCTCGCTTCGATGCTGAGGTACGCGAGGTCGCCGGAGTCGAGGCGGATCCCGATCAGCGTTCGGCCGCGCGCGCGCAGCCGCTTCCCGACCTCGATCGCGTTCGCCACGCCTTTGAGCGTGTCGTATGTGTCCACAAGGAGCAGGCAGTTGTTCGGCATGACCTCGGCGTAAGCCTCGAATGCCTCCGGCTCGCTGTCGAACGACATGACCCAACTGTGCGCATGCGTTCCCTTCACCGGAATCCCAAACAGCGCGCCGGCGAGGACGTTCGACGTTCCGTCGCATCCGCCGATGTACGCGGCGCGGCTCGCCGAGAGCGCGCCGTCAATCCCCTGGGCGCGGCGCAGGCCGAAGTCGATCACGGCATCGCCCCTCGCCGCGTAGGAAAGCCGGGCCGCCTTCGTGGCGATCAGCGACTGGAAGTTGATCAGATTCAGCAGGGCGCTCTCGATGATCTGGGCCTGCACGATCGGACCGCGCACTCGCACCATCGGCTCCTGCGGAAAGACCACCGTTCCCTCGGGGATGGCGTCGATGTCGCACGCGAACCGGAGGTCGCTGAGATGCTGAAGGAACTCCTCGGAGAAGATGCGCTTCCCGTCGTTTCCGCTGATCCCTCGGAGCGCTTCGAGATCGGCCTCCCGAAATCGCAAGTCGTCGAGGTACTGGATCACCGCGTCCAGCCCCGCCGCCACCGTGTACCCACCGTCGAACGGATTCTCGCGGAAGAAGAGATGAAACACCGCCTCCTCGCTCTCCTTCCCCGCCCGCCAGTAGCCATAGGCCATGGTCAGCTCGTAGAGATCGGTCAGAAGGGCGAGGGAGCGAGGCTGCGCGGCGAGGCCGTTCATCTTTCGGATCTACTCCGACTCCACGAGCTCCTGCGGCATGTCGAAGTTCGTCCAGACATTCTGCACATCGTCGTGGTCGTCGAGCGCTTCGAGGAGACGGAGCATCAGCTTCGACTTCGCGTCATCGAGCTTGACGTAGAGGTTCGGGATCATCCCCAGCTTCGCCTCGACGGTGGCGATTTTGTTCTTCTCGAGCGCTTCGCGGATCTGCTCGAAGGCTTCGGGCGTCGAGTAAACTTCGAAGACCTCGGGGTCCTCGCTGCGAAGGTCGTCTGCGCCTGCCTCGAGCACAACCTCCATCAGCTTGTCCTCGCCAGCCTCCGTTTTCTCGATCGCGAAAAAGCCTTTCTTCTCGAATTGGAAACGCACCGAGCCGGGCGTGCCGAAGTTCCCGCCGTGCTTTTCGAACGCGCGGCGGATCTCGGGCGTGGTGCGGTTCGTGTTGTCGGTCATGGCTTCGACCATGATGGCCACGCCGCCGGGGCCGTAGCCCTCGTAGGTCACTTCCTCGTAGGTCGCGCCCTCGAGCTCACCGGTGCCGCGCTTGACGGCACGGTCGATGTTGTCTTTCGGCATGTTGTTGGCCTTGGCCTCGGTGACCGCGGCGCGAAGGCGGGGATTCCCTTCGATGTCGCCGCCGCCGAGGCGCGCGGCGACGGTCATTTCCTTGATGATGCGGGTGAAGACCTTGCCGCGTTTCGCGTCGGCCGCACCCTTCTTGTGCTTGATGGTGCTCCATTTGCTGTGGCCTGACATCGGGCTGCTCCTTTTGTTGGCTGAAGAGGGGAAGACGGGCTGACGCCACTCGCCTCCCGGAAAATCGAGGCGCGGAATTATAGCAGCGCGCGAAGCGAGTGGCTGAACATTGCGGGGTTCAGCCGGATCTCGAAGACCTTCGCATGCACGGCGGATTCGTGGAATTGTTCGAGGTGTAGCGCGTCATGCACGCATTCCCACGCGCGCCTCCCGAGCCCGAGTCCGCTCCCGCGCCCGGTTTCTTTTCGAGTCCCAAAATGGAGTCAAAGGCCACGCTCGGGTGCGGGTGCGGACACGGGCTCGGATTCGCGCGTCCCGAGCCCGAGCCCGCGCCCGGGTTCTTTTCGAGATCGCAAATTGAGTCAGAGGCCGGGCTCGGGTGCGGGCGCGGACACCAGATTCCCACGCGGCCTCCCGAGCCCGAGTCCGCTCCCGCGCCCGGGTTCTCTCGAGTTTCAAATTGAGTCAAAAGCCGGGCTCGGGTGCGGGTGCGGGCACGGGCTCGGATTCGCGCGTCCCGAGTCCGCTCCCGCGCGATGATCCGGGCTAGAATGCCGCACGTCATTTCGGTCCGCTTCGCGAGGATTCATGCAAGACATTGCCAAGCGCAACCTCATCGCCCAGTGGGCCTTCGACACGCGGCCGGTCTTACTCCGTTTCCATCTCTGGCTCGAGGATGTCGAGGTCGAGCGCTCCCAGGCCCAGCCGGTCTCGACGTTCACCTTCACGCCGCGGGGAATCGCGCGCTGCCTCGCGATGACCTCCGCGGCTACGGCGCTCGGCACCCGCGTGTTCGGCGATTTCGGCGCGGGCGCGGGGAAGGACAAGGCGACCTACAACCAGGTCAAGAAGTCGGCCGATGCCATCAGCGCCTACGTGATGAGCGAGGGCTTATGGCACTTGACGCGCACGCTGCCGGAGAACCACGCCATCATGGTGTCGCTCGGCGAAGGCCTGATGCCGAAGGCCGGCGAGACGCCGGAGATGGGCGCGAATCCGCTGCTCGGCTTCGGCCGCGTCTATGCCCGCCCCGAGGTCGCGCACATCGTGGAGCGCCGCGTGCGGCGGCTGCTCAATGAGCCCGGCCATACGTTCGAGAAGTTCTACGGCTGGCTGCAGGACCGCGGCATCACGATCTGGGGCGCGGCGGTGGACACTTTGGAAAATACGTCGCGTTTCGCCGAGGGAAAGCCGACCGGGCCGATGGCCGTGTTCCATCTCTTCGACTCGCCGTTGCGCATGACGCGACCCTACGAATCGTACATGGGCTGTCTGACAGTGCCGAAGCGTGTGGCCGAGGCTGCCGAGCGCGCGTCGGTGTTGCTCGACTATCGCACGCCGCGCGACCAGGTCGCGAAGGCGATCGAGGCCGCCTACCCAGGCATCCGCAGCGAACACATCCACGTCTGGACGCTCCGAGGCAAGAGCCGTCTCGCGCGCCTCGGACATCTGTGGCAGGAATGGACAGCACTGGGCGTGCATCTGATCGACGACGGCTGGGAGGCGCCCTCGGGCATCGAGATCTTCACGGACTCAGGTACGTATGCACCCACGTTTCTGGTGGGGAGCTGGAAGGACGGCGAGGGCGCAACGCACGTCTTTCTCTGCGACGGCTACGCGGCGACGGCTGAGGCGATGCAGGCGGCAAGCCTCTCGGAAGTGCTCGATGTGGACGCGACGATGACGGCGTTCTCTCCCGAGTTCAAGCAGCCGTGCGATGCCGAGGGAAGGCTGATGCAGCTCGACCCGGAGTCCGCCGATTTCGCGCAGCGAGTCACCGAGATCCTTGGCGGCCGCGATGTCGATACCGGAAGGGTCGAGAGCTACGCCGCGGCCATCCGCGAAGCGCAGATCTCGAACATGCCGCTCAGTAAGCGCGGCGTGCGCGCGGATGACTTCCTCCCGGGAAAGAATTGGAGCGTCCTCGCCAGCATCGGCTACATGTGCGACGACCCGTACACCGGCGCACCCGGCGTCACGAAAGTCTCCGAGGGCGTCTATCGCGTGACCACGCGGCTCGCCACGCGCAAGGCCTCGAGCCGGATCACGTTCACTTTCCGGCTGATGGAACCGCTCGAGCAAGCCCGCCACGTCTTCAGTCCGCTGCTCGTCCGCTTCATCTCCGGCGTGGATCACACCAGCCGCGCGGTGAAGATCTCCGACTCCGGCCGCATCCGCAATGAGCTGCAGACGATGTTCTCGCAGGCTCTCGAGCACGTCGGCGACACCATCCACGTCCACCTCGATCGC
>DASQGS010000456.1:0-14531 GCA_035632455.1 Thermoanaerobaculia bacterium
AATGCATTCATGGATTCAATGGTCCATTTTCGGCGTCAACTGGGATATCCAGGTTTGACCATTAATTGGGGCGTGTGGGCTGAAGCGGGCATGGCCGCCAGAATGGACGATCGGGATCGCCATCGCATCGGCGCAGCCGGCTTTGGCAGTATTGACTCCAAAGCCGGCCTCGAGATCCTCGGCCGCGTCATGCATAGCGACTCCACGCAGATCGGCGTCATTCCGGCCGATTGGTCGAAAGTCGTGCCGTCGCTGTTCGACGTGCCGCCGCCGCTGTTCGCCAATCTCGTGACCCGGCGTAAGGAAACACAGGAACGTTTTCCAGCTCTCCTCGCGCGAACCGCTCCTGAGCATCGTCGCAAGCGCCTCGAGGATCGGCTGCGCGAACTGATCTCGGCGGTCATGGGCACCGATCCATTCCCCTCGACGGACAACGACATCAGCTTCTTCGAGCTCGGCATGGACTCATTGATGTCGCTCGACTTGCGAAACCGACTTCAGGCCGATATCGACCACGCGCTGCCGTCGACAGTCGCGTTCGAGCACCCATCAGTCTCGGATCTCGCAAACTTCCTCATTACTACAATTCTGCCAGCCGGTATGGTCCCGCCGGAGCTTCAAGAAAGATCAAATGTGCGCGAGGAAATGGCGGAACCGAAGGTGCATTGATATGTGTCACAGACAGTAATTGTACTTACGTGCTTATGGCACAAATTAAAGAGTCAATGAGCCGGTGGGTGAACCCTGCGAACGGACGTTCCGCGTCGCGGGCTGACGTATTCTGCTTTCCGTTCGCCGGCGGGGGTGCGTCGTATTACAGGGCGTGGGCGCCGAAAGCGCCGGCCTCGATCACGTTGCGTCCGGTGCAACTCCCGGGCCGGGAGGAGCGAATGGGGGAGGCGCCGTTCGACCGAATGCCGCGGCTCGTGGAGGCCTTGGCCGATGGGCTCGCGCGAGACCTCGACCGTTCTTATGCGTTGTTCGGCCACAGTATGGGTGCGCTTGTGTGTTATGAGCTGGCGCAGGAGCTCCGGCGGCGCGGTGAGCGCTTGCCGGCGCATCTTTTCGTTTCGGGTGCTCCGGCGCCTCATCTCGCACCGCTCGTTGTGCCGATCTATGACCTGCCGGGTGAACGCTTCTATGCGGAAATCCGCCGCTTTGGCGGCCTTCCGGACGAGGTTTGGCGTAGCGAGGAGTTGCTGGCGCTGCTGATGCCTCGGTTTCGCGCCGACCTGGCGGTCACCGGGACGTATGCGTACACGGAACGCCCGCCGCTCGACTGTCCGATTACGGCATTCGGGGGAGAAGAGGATGAGACCGTGAGCCTGGCGTCGATCGAGGGGTGGCGCGAGCATACGGTCAAGGCATTTCGCCGTGAGCTGTTCCCAGGCGGGCACTTCTTCTTGAATGAGTTTGGTCCGAGGATCCTGGCTGTAATAGGAGACGAGTTGTCATCCTGAGGCGGCGGCACCTCGGAGGAGAAGAGCGCGAGGAAAAACTGGCAAGAACACTATTCTCGCAAGGAGATCCTTCGCTGCGCTGCACCCCCTCCGGGGGGTTTCGCCGGCTCAGGATGACACTTGCGTCAATCCCTCAAGGCCGGCGCATCGCCGTCCCTTGCTCGGGATGACGAGACCGCCGGGCGGGGACGCCCGGCGGTTGCGGCCCGGATGGCGCCATCATCGTACTGATGGAAGGCAGGCCGTCCGGCAGCCCGTCAGTGCTTCTTCCTCTTGTAGCGGGCCTTGGAAGCCTTCCCTTCGGTCTTCCCTTCAACCTTCCCTACGGTCTTTCCTTCGCCCTTCTTGCCACCCTTCGAGGCCTTGCCCTTGGCCTTTCCTTCGGCCTTCTTGGTGTTCTTTGCGGCCTTGCCCTTTGCCTTGGCCTCGGCTTTCTTCGCCTGTTTGGCAGCTTTGCCCTTGGCTTTTGCATCGGCTTTGGCGGCGCCCTTGGCAGCTTTGCCCTGAGCCTTGGCATCCGCCTTCTTGGCCTTTTCGGCCGCTGTTGCTTCGACCATGTTTGTCTCCTATAGTCGTCTTACAGAGTAGAAAGATAGGAAAAGCCCCCTGCGGGGTTTTTCGTTGCGTCACGCGTGATAAATGCTAGAGTTGACTAAATGTTACGATAAGTTCCGGCACGGGTCAACACCAAAATCGGAGAGATCGCCGGAGACCATGATTGATGGTGCTCACGATCGCCGTCCCGTATGATTTCCGGACAGCCGAGGTGGATGGATCGATGGGTAGTTCGGAGAGATGGTTTCCCCTTTCCCACGGACAGGAGGCACTCTGGTTTCTTTGGAAACTCGTGCCCGCGACGTGGGCGTACAACATCGTTTTGCCCGCTGGTGTGCGGGGCCGTCTGGACGTCAGCGCGCTTCAGCGCTCGCTGCAGAAACTGTCCGACAGGCACCCGAGTCTGCGCACGGAATTCAAGGAGGAAGGCGGGAAGCCCATACAGCGCGCCATTGATCGGCATCGCGTGGAGCTCGAACAGATCGACGCGGCGGACTGGAGCGAGGCCCGTCTGCACGAGGCCCTTCGCGAGCGGGCCCGCCGCCCCTTCGACCTCGAGGCGGATGCCACCATGCGCGTCGCCCTTTTCCGCCGCGCGCCCGATCATCATTTCCTTCTGATCACGGTCCACCACATCGTCAGCGATCTCTGGTCGTTGATCGTGTTGATGGATGAGCTGCGCCAGATCTATCCGGCGGAGAAAGAGGGGAGCGCGGTCATCCTTCCACCGCTCGCGGTGACCTTCGAGGAGGTCGTCCGCCGTCAGCGCGCGGCGCTGGAAGGGGACGAAGGCGAGCGGCTGTGGAACTTCTGGCGCGAGGAGTTGTCGGGCGAGCTTGCGGTGCTCGATCTGCCGGCCGATCACACGCGTCCGCCGATGCAATCGTTCCGCGGGGGGACGATTACGCGAAGGATGGACGCGGAGCTGACGCGAAAGCTGAAGCAACTGGCGGGCAAGGAGCGCGTCACCCCCTACATGGCCTTGCTTACGGCGTATCAAGTGCTCTTGCATCGATACACCGGGCAGGATGACATCGTGGTTGGCTCGCCGACCTCGGGCCGCGACCGCGCGGAGCTTCAGGATCTCGCCGGCGACTTCGTCAACATGGTGCCGATCCGCGCCGATCTCCGAGGGGCGCCGTCATTTCGCGAGCTCCTCGGGCGCGTGCGAGGAAGGGTCGTGGAGACGATCAAGCATCAGGACTATCCCTTCTCGCTGCTCGTTGATCGCCTTCACCCGGCACGCGATCTCAGCCGCTCGCCGATCTTCCAGACCACGTTCGTGCTGCAGAGGTTCCATCGATTCCAGGAGTTGTCGCGCGTGGTGCTGCCGGGCGACGACGAGCCAGCGATCCCGTTCGCGGACTTGCTTCTCGAACCCGTCGCACTTGCGCAGCAGGATGGACAGTTCGATCTCAACCTCGAGATGAAGGAAGACGAGAAGGGGCGGCTGGCCGGCGCCTGGAAGTACTCCGCCGATCTGTTCGAGCCCCTCACGATCGAGCGGATGGCCTCGAACTTCGAGACCTTGCTCAACGAGATCATCGCCCATCCCGAGCGGCCTGTCGCCGAGCTTCGCCTGCTCACGGCCGGCGAGAGCGCCGCGATGGTCGTCGAAGGTCATGGCCGGGAGGTCGTGCTCCCGCAGGTTGCGAGCGTCTGCGAGCTGTTCGAGGCGCAGGTCGCGCGGCGCGGCAGCGCGGTCGCGGTGAGCTGCGGCACGGCCTCGCTGACATACGCCGAGCTCGGCCGCCGCGTGACGGCGCTCGCTCGCGCGCTCGTGCCACTCGGTGTGGGGCGCGATGTTCTGGTCGCCGTGTTGCTTCCGCGCGGCCTCGATTTCGTGACCGCGCTTCTCGCGCTCGGCAAAGCGGGCGGCGCTTTCCTGCCGCTCGATTCGCGCCATCCGATGTCGCGAACGCTGCAGATTCTCGAGGGGAGCGGAACGCCGGTGGTATTGACCTCGGCGAGTGTCGCGGATGATGTCGCCCGCGCGATTGCGGCGATCCCCGCGGAGCGACGCCCGCGAGTGGCGACGATCGAAGATCTTGCGATGCAGCAGTCGACTGCGGATCTCCCGGGAGTTCGCGGCGAGGATCTCGCGTACGTCATGTACACCTCGGGATCGACCGGCGCGCCGAAGGGCGTGATGGTCGAGCATCGCGGAATGGTCAATCACGTTTGCGCGAAACTGTCCGACCTCGGGATGACCGAAGACGATGTCCTCGCGCAGAACGGACCGCCGACGTTTGACATCGTGGTCTGGCAGTGCCTCGCGCCCTTCGTCCTCGGAGGGCGGGTGGTCGTGTTCCCGGATGAGATCGCGGAGGATCCGGCGAAGCTGCTCGCCGAGGTCGAGAAACGCGGCGTCACAGTCCTGCAGGCCGTGCCATCGATGCTGCTCGCCGTGATCGAGGAAGCGGCGAGCGGCGAGGGCGGCGCGCCGGCGCTGCCGACGCTGCGATGGATGGTGCCGACCGGCGAAGCGCTGCCAACCGAGCTCTGCCGGCGGTGGCTCGCGCTCTATCCGCACATTCCGCTGCTCAACACGTACGGATCGACGGAATGCTCCGACGATCAATGCCACTACGCGATTCACGCGCTCGGACCGGCCGATCAGGCGGTGTCCGTGGCATCGATCGGCACGCCGATCTGCAACATGGCCGCGTACGTGCTCGACACCAACCTCGCGCCCGTGCCGGTGGGCGTGGTCGGCGAGCTGTACATCGGCGGCATCGGCGTGGGGCGCGGCTATATTAATGATGCAGAGCGGACGGCGGCGGCGTTCATCCCCGATCCATTCGATTCGCGGCCCGGCGCGCGGCTCTATCGCACTCGCGATCATGCCCGCAGGCGGGCAGACCGCAATCTCGATTTCCTCGGGCGCACCGACGCGATGATCAAATTGCGCGGCTTCCGCATCGAGCCGGGCGAGATCGAAGCCGCGCTCTCACGGCATCCGCTCGTCTCGGCCGCCGCGGTGTCCGCGCGGGAGCATCCATCCGGCGAGCGCGTGCTCGTCGGCCACGTCGTTCCGGCGAAGGCACTGGGCGGCATTCCGCCGGGCGTGGACGAACTACGCCAGTTTCTCGGCGAGCGCCTGCCGCAGTACATGGTGCCATCGGTCTTCTGTTTCCTCGACGCGTTGCCGCTGACTGCGAACGGCAAGCTCGACCAGCGCCGCCTCCCGGCGCCGGAGTGGCAGGTCGCGCTCGGGCAGGATCTCGTCGCGCCGCGCTCGGCGACTGAGGAGCGGCTGGCGGGAATCTGGGCGGAGGTGCTCGGGCTGAAGCAAGTCGGCGTGACGCAGGATTTCTTCGCCATCGGCGGCGATTCGATCCGAAGCATCCAGATTGTGGCGCGCTGCAAGCGGGCGGGAATCGAGTTGCGCCCGAGCGATCTCTTTCAGCATCCGACGATCGCGGCGCTGGCCGCGCTGGCGGAGAGGAGCGTGCCGGCCGGCGAGGGCGTCGCTCCGATCCCGGCGATGCGAGTGAGCCAGGAACACCTTGACCTGGCGCTTGGGCAAGTTGAGTTCGATGAGGACGAACCATGAGCTCATGCCAGCGCCGCGAAAGATCTCTTTCGCCCCTGTCGGGGCTCAACGACGCGTCTTTCCGGATCACTCAACCCAGGGCTCACGCCCTGGGCTACAGCTCTGGCGCGCCTTCGGCGCTGGAGACATGCCCAACCCTCGCGGAGACCCCTCACCCGCGCTTCGCGCCGCCCTCTCCCGGCGGGAGAGGGCTTCTTCCTGGCGCGAGTCGCGTGTCAAAAGGGGAGCTCCGATGAGCCCCGCCAGGGACGCGTATCCGCTGTCGCCGATGCAGCAGGGAATGCTGTTCCATAGCATCTCCGCGCCGGCGTCGGATCTGTACGTGCAGCAGCTCTCGTGCCGGCTGCGCGGCGAGCTCGATCTCGCGGCGTTTCGATCGGCGTGGGAGGCGATCCTGCGGCGGCATGCGGTGCTGCGGACGGCGTTCGCGTGGCATGGATTGCCCGAGCCTCTGCAGGTGGTCGGTGCGGAAGTGCGGCTGCCGCTCCAGGTCATCGATTGGCGCGGCGATTCCGGCGATTCGCAGAGCGAGAAACTGCGCGAGTTGTCGCGCGCCGAACGGCTCGCGGGCTTCGAGCTCGCACGCGCGCCGCTGATGCGACTCAAACTCGTCCGGCTCGCCGCGAGCGAGCAGCAATTGATCTGGACGTGGCACCACGTCATTCTCGACGCCTGGTCGGTGCCGATTCTCTTCGAGGAATTCTTCGCGCTCTACGAGGCGAACAGGGCCGGTCATGCGATCGAGTTGGCGCCGAGCCGTCCGTACAAGGATTTCGTCGCGTGGCAGCGCTCGCGCGATCTCGCCGAGGCCGAACGTTTCTGGCGCAAGAACCTCGACGGATTCCGCGAGCCGACACCGTTTGGCATCGACGGACATGCCACCGGCGACACCGGCTACGGGCTCGAGTTTCTGGACGTGCCCGCGGACGAAGTCGATGCCCTTCGCGACGCTGCGCGGCGATCGAGGTTGACGCTCAACACTCTGGTGCAAGGCGCGTGGGCGCTGCTCCTCAGCCGCTACAGCGGGCGCGACGATGTGCTGTTCGGGACCGCGGTCGCAGGGCGGCCGCCGGAGCTGGCGGGCGTCGAGGGCATGGTCGGGCTGCTGATCAACACGCTGCCGGTGCGCGTGCTGACGCCGCCGCAGAAGCGACTCGGCGAGTGGCTCGAAGAACTTCAGCAGTCGCAGGCCGAGACGCGCCGGTACGAGCACGCGCCGCTGGTCGAGGTGCAGGGCTGGAGCTGCGTGCCGCGCGGCACGCCGCTCTTCGAGAGCCTGCTCGTGTTCGAGAATGTCCCGCTCGACGTGCAGCGGCTTCAGGGCGGAAGCCTGGAGCTCGCCGGCTTCGAGTTCGTCGAGCGCGCGAATTTCCCGCTGACGGCGATGATGGAGGTCCGCACGCGGAGCAAGCTCGGCGTGGGCTGGGATCGCAGCCGTTTCGATCGCGACTCCATGGTCCGCATGCTGTGGCATCTGCGCACGCTGCTGCGGGAGATGATCGGGGATCGCGAGCGGCGCTTGTGCGATCTCGATCCCGTGACCGAGCCCGAGCGTCGTCAACTGATTGACGATTGGAGCCGCGGCCCCGACGCAGGCCTCGGCGGGATCGCGTTGGCCGAGATGTCGATCACGCGCTACTTCGAGGCGCAAGTGGAGAAAACGCCCGACGCCCCGGCTGCAACGTTTACATCGGCTGAGACCGGGGACGTGACGCTGACGTACCGCGAGCTGAATGCCCAGGCGAATCAACTCGCTCGATGGCTGCAATCCCTCGGCGTCGAGCGCGGCGACCGCGTAGCTCTGTGCATGGACGCGTCGCTCACGCGTCTCGCCGCGATCCTCGGCGTGATGAAGGCGGGCGCCGCCTACGTTCCGATGGAGGCGTCGCTTCCGGCCGCACGCCTCCAAGACATCATCGCCGACTGCGGCGCGAAGATCGTGTTGGTGGATCGAGATTCTCCAGACGGTGAAGACTACTTTCACCACAGAGACACAGAGGTCACAGAGAGAGATTCTCAAAACAAACAAGTCTCTCTCTGTGCACTCTGTGTCTCTGTGGTGAAAGAAGTCCCAGGCATTTTGAGATTCTTCGCCGTCTACGCGGCTCAGGATGACGGCGGCGACTCCACCAACCTCCCCGACGCCCCCGCCCCTGACGACCTCGCATACCTTATCTACACATCGGGCTCGACCGGGCGGCCCAAGGGCGTCTCGATCACCCATCGCTCGCTCGCGCATCTCGTCGAAGCGCAGATCAAGTCGTTCGAGATCCGGCCCGACAGCAGCGTGCTGCAGTTCGCGTCGCTCAGCTTCGATGCCTCGGTGTCGGAGATATTCACCGCGCTGCTCGCGGGCGCGCGGCTCTGCATGGCGCCGCGCAATCTGCTCGTTCCGTCGCGCGATCTGATGAAGCTCATGGAGCGGTGGCGGATCACCACCGTCACGTTTCCGCCGTCGGTCCTTTCGCGTTTGCCCCCGACTGAGCTGCCGTCGCTGCGGACGCTGGTCTCGGCAGGGGAGGCGTGTCCCGCCGAGCTCGTGGCGCGATGGGCGCCGGGCCGGCGGTTCCTCAACGCGTACGGGCCGACGGAGGTCACCGTGTGCGCGACCGTCGGCGAGGTGCGGCCGGACGGCGCCAAGCCGGCGATCGGCAAGGCCATGGGCGACGCGCGGGTCTACATCCTCGACGCACAACAGCGCCCCGTTCCGATCGGTGTCATCGGCGAGCTGTACGTCGGCGGGCCGGGCGTGGCGCAGGGCTATTGGGGCCGGCCCGATCTGACGGCTGCGAGCTTCCTCGCGGACCCGTTCTCAGGAGTGCCCGGCAGTCGCGTCTACCGCACCGGCGACATGGCGCGCTTCCTGCCGAGCGGCCAGATCGAGTATCTCGGCCGCCGCGACGAGCAGGTCAAAGTGCGCGGCTTCCGAATCGAGCTTGGCGAGATCGAGGCCGCGTTGCGCGAGGATGCATCGTTGCATGAAGTCGCTGTCGTCGCCGAGGGCGAGCCGGCAGGCGAGCGCCGCCTCGTCGCGTACGTGGTGCCTCAAAGCAGCGCGTCGCGGCCGGAGTGGTGGCCATCGATCGCCGAGTACTTCGTGTACGACGAGATCGCGTATCACGCCATGACCAGCGACGAGCGCCGCAACGACAGCTACCGCGCGGCATTCGCGAAGAAAGTCCCGGGCAAGGTGGTCGTCGAGGTCGGCACGGGGCCGGAGGCGCTGCTGTCGCGATTCTGCGCGGAGGCCGGCGCGCGCAAGGTCTACGCGATCGAAATGCTGCCGGACAGTTACGAGCGCGCCTGCAAACGCGTTCGCGAATGCGGCCTCGAGGATCGCATCGAGGTGATCCAGGGCGATGCCACGAAGATCGTTCTCCGCGAGGCCGCGGACGTCTGCGTCTCGGAGATCGTCGGCGCAATCGGAGGATGCGAGGGCGCGGCGATGATCATGAACGGCGTGCGTCGTCTCCTCGGCAACGGCGCGGAGATGGTGCCGCTGCGCAGCACGACGATGTACGCACCGGTCGAGTTGCCCGAGGAGTTGCTCGATGAGCTGGCGTTCGGCGCGCTGCCTGCGCGATACGTCGACAAGATCTTCAACGAAGTCGGATATCCGTTCGACCTCCGCCTCTGCGTGAAAGGCCTCAATCGATCCCATTTGCTCGGCGAGCCGCAGGTGTTCGAGGATCTCGACTTCTCCGCCGACGTCGATCCCGAGGTCCGCCATTCGGCGCGTCATGCGATCACGAGAGGCGGCCGGATGGACGGCTTCCTCGTGTGGCTCACGCTCGACACCGGCGCGGGCGAGAAGATCGACATTCTGGAGCACGAGCATTGCTGGCTGCCGGTGTTCTTCCCGCTGTTCGAACGAGGAGTCGAGGTCGCGGCCGGCGATCGAATCGACGCGATCTCCGGCGCGGTGCTGTCCGAGGATCGAGTGCATCCCGACTACTTCGTCGAAGGCACGCTGCTCCGTCCGAACAGCGAGCCGCTCCCGTTCCGTCATTACGCCGCGCATCACGCCCGAGTCTTCCGAGGCTCGCCGTTCTACGAGAAGTTCTTCCGCGCAAGCGTCGTGCCGCGGTTGGCTGAGGAGTCACGCCCGGCGAAGGCGGCGTCGATCGATGTGGCGGCTTTGAAGAATCGTTTGCGCGAGCGGCTGCCCGAGCACATGGTGCCCGAGGCGTTCGTGCAACTCGATCGATTGCCGCTGATGCCGAGTGGCAAGTTGGATCGCCGCGCGTTGCCCGCAAGCGCCGCGCAGCCCGCGGCCGGAGGCAACGGGCACGCGCCGCCGCGCAGCGAGGCTGAGAAGATCGTGGCGAGGATCTGGCAGGAGCTGCTGAATCTCAGCGACGCCGGCCTCGAGACGAATTTCTTCGATCACGGCGGGCATTCGCTGTTGCTGCTCCGAGTTCAGGATCGCATCAAAGATGAAATGGGGATGGAGATCTCGGTGACCGATCTCTTCAAATATCCGACGGTGGAGACGCTGGCGCGGCGCCTCAGTCCGCAGAGCGACGCGCCGCAGCGCGGAGACGATCAGTCGCGCGGCCACAAGCGCGCTGCGGCACGCCAGCAGGCCCTCGGACGAATCGCCGATCGGCGCGGGCGACCGCTTGCTTCCGGCGTCGTAAAGGATGATGCGCAATGAGCGGCAAGAACGGGGCAACGCCCGAGGGCATCGCCGTCATCGGCGTGGCGTGCCGATTTCCCGGCGCGCGCTCCGCGGACGAGCTCTGGCGCAACCTGCGCGGCGGCGTGGAATCGATCACGTTCTTCTCAGAGGATGAGCTGAAAGCCGCGGGCGTCACGCCGGAACAACTGCGCGACCCGCGATTCGTCGGCGCGAAAGGCGTCTTGGACGAGGCCGATTGCTTCGACGCCGGATTCTTCGGCGTCAGTCCGCGCGAGGCCGCGCTCATGGATCCGCAGCAGCGCGTGTTCCTCGAGACCGCATGGACTGCGCTGGAGGACGCGGGTTACGATCCGCGCAACTTCCCCGGCGCGATCGGCGTGTTCGCCGGGAGCATCCTCAGCATCTACCTGGTGCGGAACCTCTGGCCGAACCGCGACATCGTCGCCGCGGCGGGCAGTTTCCAAACCGCGGTCGGCAACGATACGACGTTTCTCGCCACGAGCACGTCCTATCAACTCGATCTGCGCGGACCGAGCGTGAGCGTCGGCACGGCATGCTCGACCTCGCTCGTGGCCGTGCACCTGGCGTGCCAGAGCCTGCTCGCGTACGAGAGCGACATGGCGCTGGCCGGCGGCGTCTCCGTGCATCTTCCGCTCGTCGGCGGATATCGCTACGAAGACGGCGGCGTTCTCTCGCCCGACGGCCACTGCAGGCCGTTCGACGCCGCGGCGCAAGGCACGGTGTCGAGCGACGGCGTCGGGATCGTTGTGCTGAAGCGACTGGCCGAGGCCATCGACGATGGCGACGTGATCCACGCCGTGATCCTCGGCTCGGCGATCAACAACGACGGGCGGATGAAGGTCGGCTACACGGCGCCGAGCGTGCAGGGCGAAGCGCAGGTGATCGCCGAGGCGATGGCCATGGCGGGCGTCAGCCCGGAATCGATCTCGATGGTGGAGACGCACGGCGCTGGCACACTCCTCGGCGATCCGATCGAGGTGGCCGCGCTAGTCGAGGCCTTCGGCAATTGCGGCGGCAGGCGCAATTTCTGCGCGCTCAGTTCCGTGAAGAGCAACATCGGACACGTCGACGCCGCGGCCGGAATCGCGGGCCTCATCAAGACTGTCTTCGCGCTGCGGCATCGCGAGATCCCGCCGACCCTGCATTTCCAGCGACCGAATCCGCAGATCGACTTCACAACCTCTCCGTTCTACGTCAATCGCGACCTGCTGGCAATGCCGGAGTCCGGCTCGCCGATGCGCGCCGGCGTCAGCTCGTTCGGCATCGGCGGAACGAACGTTCATCTCGTGCTGGAGGAGCCGCCGCTTGTTTCGAGCGAGGCGGAGTCAAGACCAGAGGACAGACCGTTCGATCTCATCACGATCTCCGCGCGCACTCCGACGGCGTTGGAGGCAGCGACCGATCGATTGGCCGATCATCTCGAGCAAGCGCCTGAACTCGATCTCGCGGACGTCGCGTTCACGCTGCGCCACGGCCGGCGTGCGTTTGTCCAGCGCCGCGCTCTCGTCTGCGCGAATCGCGAGGAGGCCATCGCCGCGCTCCGCAGCCGCGATCCGCAACGCGTGATGACTGCGGCCGTACCTGCGAAGCGGCCGTCGATCGCGTTCATGTTCCCAGGCCTCGGCGATCACTATCCCGGCATGGGTTGGGAGATGTATTGCACCGAGTCGAAGTTCCGGGAGACGGTCGATCGCTGCGCGGAGTTGTTGAAGCGTCATCTCTCAAGTGACATTCGTGACTTTCTCTATCCGGCGCGCGACTGGTCGCATCCGGTGCTCGATCGCACCGCTGCAAGTGCGAGCAGCTCGTCGAATCTGGACTTGCGGGCGATGCTCGGCAAGACGAAGAAGGCCGACGCGCCGCCCGATCATCCGGCCTCGGCGCAGCCGGCGATCTTCGTCACCGAAGTCGCGCTCGCGGAGCTCATCCGCAGTTGGGGCATCGAGCCGGAGGCGATGATCGGCCACAGCATCGGCGAGTTCAGCGCGGCGTACTTGAGCGGCGTGCTCTCGCTGCCTGATGCCATCGAGGTCGTGGCAGCGCGGGCGCGGCTGATCGAATCGGAAGTCAGTCCTGGCGCGATGCTCGCCGTGCCGCTGACGGAGGAAGAGCTGAGGCCGCTGCTGCCCGACGGCGTGTCGCTCGGTGCGATCAACGCAGCCCGCCTCTGCATCGCCTCGGGCGAAGAAGCGGGCGTGAGCGAATTGGCCGCGCGGCTTGCAGAGCGCAACGTCAGTTGCCAGCGGCTGCGCTCCACACACGCCTACCACTCCGCGATGATGGAGGCGATCGTCGCTCCGCTGACCGCGGTTCTGCAACGCGTCACGCTTAACGCGCCGCGGATTCCGTACGTCTCGTGCATCACCGGAACATGGATCACCGACGCGGAGGCGACCGATCCGAGGTATTGGGCGCGTCACCTGTGCCGCACCGTGCGGTTTCAGGCCGGGCTCGCGGCGTTACTGGAGGAGCCGCAGCGCGTGCTGTTCGAAGTCGGTCCGGGCCAGGGACTCACGTCGCACGCCATCGCCGAACGGTCGCGCGTCGCGGGGCGCCAGAACGCGATCATTCCGTCGATGCGCTGGTCGTACGGCCTTCAATCTGAGCTTGCGGTTCTCCTGCGCGGCATCGGGCAGTTGTGGTTGTCCGGAGCGTCGCTCGACACGTCGCGATTTTTCGCGCGCGAGCGCCAGCGCCGTGTGCGATTGCCGGCGTATCCGTTCGAGCGTCAGCGCTATTGGATCGATCCGCCCGCGGCGGGACAGGCCACCGCCGCGGACACTTCGGCGCGCAAGAAGCCGGATGTCGCCGATTGGTTCTATCTGCCTTGCTGGAAGCCGTCGGTCCGCGCGCGGCCGGCTGAGGAGGCGAAGGGAAACTGGCTGATCTTCGCGGACAAGAACGGAGTTGGCGCCGGCCTCGCGGAGGAGTTACGCGCTCGCGGCGCGAGTGTCGCGATCGTCGTCGCCGGCAATGCGTTTCGCGCAGATGATGATGCGTTTGCGATCGATCCGCCTCGAGCCGAGGACTACGACCAATTGATCCGCGCGCTGCTTGCGAAGGGGCGGGCGCCCGAGACGATCGTGCATCTCTGGTCGCTGACGCCGGTCGAGCGCGCTGCGCCTTCGAGCGCGCGCTTCGCGGAGCTCCAACAGATTGGCTACTACAGCCTGATGCGCCTCCTCAAGGCGCTGTGCCGCGAAGGCCTGGAGAGCTCGGTGCGCATCGAGATCGTCGCCAATCAACTCCTCGACGTGAACGGCGGCGACGATGTCGTGCCCGAGAAAGCGACGCTACGCGCTCCGGCGATGGTGGCTCCGCAGGAACACCCCGGCCTCACATGCCGCTGCATCGACGTGGATGCTCAGCCCGATGACGAGCGGCAACGCGAATCGCTCGTGGCGCAATTGCGAGACGAGACTCTCAGCGAGCCCACCGATCCCGTTGTGGCATATCGACGAGGACTTCGCTGGCTGCCAGCCTACGAGCCAGTCAAGCTCCAGCGGCCGAACGTTGTAAGTTCGGCGGGCGGGGGCGCAGAACGCAAGTCCCCCTTCCGCCATCGCGGCGTTTACCTCCTCACCGGCGGTCTCGGCGGCGTCGGTCTCATCCTCGCGCGCCACCTTGCGCAATCGGTCCAGGCGCGGCTCGTCCTCATCGGCCGCTCTGCGTTTCCCGACAAGTCGGAATGGGCAAACTGGCTCGCGAATCACGACGAAAACGACACGACGAGCGGGAGGATCCGGCAGATCCAGCAACTCGAGAATCTCGGCTCCGAAGTACTTGTGCTGCGCGCCGACGTCTCGAACCGCGACGAGATGATGTGCGCGCTGGCCGCGGTCGACGGACGATTCGGCGAATTGCACGGCGTAATCCACGCTGCCGGCGCCGTCGGCATCGAGACGTTCCGCGAGATCCGCCAGGCAGGCACCGCCGACTCGGAATCGCAGTTCGTAGCCAAAGTCCGCGGGCTCATGGTGCTCGACGAAGTTCTCGCCGGCCGGCCCCTCGATTTCTGCCTTCTCATGTCCTCGCTCTCCGCCATCCTCGGCGGCCTCGGCTTCTCGGCCTACAGCGCAGCGAACTTGTTCATGGATGCGTTCGCCACGTGGAAGAGCCACCGCCCAAAGCATCACGAAATATCAAGTCTATCGAGCCAACGAAAAGCCCTCTCCCAGCGGGAGAGGGCGGCGCGAAGCGCGGGTGAGGGGACCCCGCGCGCAGCGCGCCGTCAAAGCGATGACGATCTCGCGCGTATCTTTCAATAGGAAAGCCTATCGCCCGCTTCGCGGGCTCC
>DASQGS010000457.1:0-14154 GCA_035632455.1 Thermoanaerobaculia bacterium
GCATGACACTATGGTCATTCCCTCCAAGACCGGCGCCCGGCCGACCTCTCGCTCAGGATGACATGGCCCCACCATCGCCAGCCTGTCCCGCCGCGATCGGCGAAACGATCTGGATGCGCTCGGAGAGGCGGACGCGCTCACGCTCCTTCTCCTCATCCGAGGCGAGCGAGGCGCTCCAGGCGAGACCCAGAACGCACGCCAGCGTCGCCGGAATCGCAGGGATGGAGAGGTTGAACTCCACGAAGCCGTGGAGCGTGAGAGAGGCAAGGGCGCCGAGGCCTGCGAGGAGGACCGCGCTCTCCTCGCGGCGCTCCTCGCGCGCCCACCGGCGCGCCAGAGCCGCCGCGAGACCGGCGAGGCTGATCGCGGCGAGCGCGAAACCGATGAGACCGCCGTTGACCAGGATCTGCAACGGATCGCTGTGGGCGTACTCGACGAGGTAATCGAGACCGCGAGGCTGAATGCGCCGGAAGCCCTCGCGAAACGCGCCGAGGCCCGCTCCCGCGACCGGAAACTGCCGCCAGGCATCGAGTGACAATCTCCAGAGCGTGATCCGCAAATCGCTGGCCGGATCGCGCGGATCGGACGCGAGGAATCGCAAAATGGGCTGTTGCTTCACGGCCAGCGCCGTGAACCCGATCCCTGCCGCGAGCGCGGCACCGCCTGCGATTCCGAAAGCGAGGCGCCGATTGCGGACGCGGCGGTGGCAGAGCGCAGTCGCAAGCATAGCCACAGTCATCGCCGCCGCGACCAGGATTCCGCCGCGCGACTTCGTGAGGCCGATCCCTGCGGCGATGATGCCCCAGAGAAGCACCCACGCCGCGAGATAGACAAAGCGCATCTCGAAGCGCCGGGCGCGATCGCTGTATTGCCGTCCGCGCTCCTTGCTCATCAGCACCTCGCGCCAAAGCGCCCCGAATGCGATCGCGAGGGCGATCCCGAGATATCCCGCGAAATGGTTGGCATTGACGA
Organism: Thermoanaerobaculia bacterium; assembly: GCA_035632455.1. Lineage (GTDB taxonomy): Bacteria > Acidobacteriota > Thermoanaerobaculia > Gp7-AA8 > Gp7-AA8 > DASQGS01. The sequence continues at coordinate 973 of DASQGS010000457.1, forward strand.
AAGCGCCATGCAGCCGGCCGGCCGAGGGATCGTCGGGAGAGAAGAAGAACCCGCGGATCACCGTGGCAACCAGCACCTGCACGATGGCGCTGCTCATCAGAACCACGATGAAGAGGCGGCGTTTCTTGCGCGAGCGCAGCAGGAGCGCCGAGGCGAAGAAGAGCGCCGCGTACGCGAGGGTCAGGAGGATCGCGTCGTAGGTTTCCGTCGGCGCGATGGAGATGCGCGGGAACGGCGACTGCCTGCCAAACGCGCTCAGCGTCGCGCTCGCCTCGGAATAGACTCGTGCGCTTGCCGGCGAGATCAGGCTTAGGATCGGGCCCGGGATCGGCACGAGTTGAAGCAAACCCAGCGCCGCGAGCCCGATCATCGCCGCCCCCGGAACCGCGAGGCCCTGGAGCCGCCGCAGCCGGGGCCGGCCGAAGAGCGTCAAGGCCAGGATCGCAAAGGCGAGAACCTCGAGCGTGAGCATGCCCGCCGGCAGAACTTCGCCGTAAGGAATCGGCGCGAGTGCGACGTAGCCGAGGAGAAGAGCGATGGCCGCATTCTCGGACGAGGCTCGGCTCTGGAAGCGCTCCCGCCAGCCAGACTTCGCGGTCGCAGGCCGGATGCGCTCGTTTCCGCTCTCAGGCATTCATCGCAGGTTACACCGAAACCGTGCTGCCACAGGGCTCCGAGACTGCGCGGACCGTAGGGCCCAGCAGCGCTGGGCCGCGCGAGGCGGCACAGCAATCAACCGATCGCGCGCGGACTCGGCCCGGCGCTGCTGGGCCCTACGTTCCGTCACGCTCCTCGGAGGCTCGACGTTCGGGACGCCTGGAAATATGTCCATCACGAACGACGCGACCCCGAAGCGTTACTTCGGTACGAGTCTCAACACCCTCCACAATTGCACGTAAACGAGCCGGCCGCTCGACGACGATCCTCGCCTTCCCATTGAGGAATCTAGGGAAACGCCGACGCCAGCAGTGGCGCGAAGTTCCCAATAACATAATTCTTCGCTTGACTATCCAGGCCCCCTGACCTACTGTTCCGCGGATGCGGTTGGTTGGGTTTGGTGTGTTCGTGTTCCTGGGTTCCGCGCTCTCGCTTCTTGCTGCCGACCCCAAGATTTCCCATGATGCGCTCTCATGCGTCGCGAAGAATAAGAACGCCCGCATCACCGCAAAGATCGAAGGCCAGCCCGAGACCGCCCGAGTCTACTTTCACGCGATTGGCGCCGCCTGCGGCGACTACTACGTAGACATGCACCAGAGCACGACGGACCCCTCGGCCTACTGGGCGGTGCTGCCGATCGGCGCCGAGGAAGCGAAGGCGCTGGCGTATCAGATCCGCGCCACCGCGCCCGGCGGACGGGAGATCAGCGGCGAGGAGATCACGGTTCCGATCGACGCTGACTGTCCGGATCAGCCGCTCTCGCCTGATGAGGCGAAGGCCGCGGCGAACATGACCATCGGCCTCACCGCCAACGGCCAGACCGAGGTTCCTTGCGCATTCAAGTGCATCGGAATCACGAACCTCCTCACAGCAAATCTGCAGCTTCTACCTCACGAGGCTTGCCGCTTGCTGTTGGCGCAGGCAACCGGAGCGGGTCTGCTCGGCTCGCATCCCGGTGCGGTCATGGCAGGCGCGCTCGCTGCCGCCGGCGGCGGCGTCGCGATCTACGAGAGCCAGCACAGAACCTCTCCGTCGCCGGTCAGGCCTTAGCCCCAGTCTCTGACAATAGCGGCCGATTCGTCTGAAACGATCGGCATAGCACAAATTCAATACTGTCAGCAGTCGCGGCGCGATGCCACGATTCGATTCATCCTGGCGCCGCGAATGCACAATTTCCAACGAGGTCACAACATGGTCAGCGATCGTCCGGGCGGGATCGGATTGAGCACGATGTTCGGTGAATTGGAGCGGGATACGCCCCTCGCCGATCAATGGTCGGTCATCGTCAAGGGAAGGAAGCTGATCATCATCTGCGTCGCGGTCGGACTCTTAAGCGCGCTGCTCATGTCGCTCTTTGCCGAAGCGAAATACAAAGCGGTTGTTGTCCTCAATGTCGAGCGCGATATCGGCAGGCTCTTTGAGGTGGGCACGGAACAGGCATATGCTCCGTCCGATCCCAATTTCCTCGCCACCCAAACCCGGCTCATGCGCAGCCGCGAGGTCGCCGAGCGCGTGGTCACGCGGCTGAATCTCCTCGGTCATCAGGACATCAACCCGTCGAAGAGCGGGCTGTTCCGCGCCGGAACGCCGACCTCGAACGAGAGTGACGCCGGCGATCTGGCACGGGCCGCCGTGGGCATCCAGGGCGGTGTAACCGCGACGCCGGTCCCGACGACGAACCTGGTCGAGCTGGCCTACGTCGGCCGCTCCCCAAAGGCGACAGCGGACATCGCGAACGCCTTGGCCGAGTCCTACATCGACTGGACGCTGGAATCGAAATTCCAGGTGGTCGGACAGGCCTCGAAGTTTCTCACCGCGCAGATTGAGACGCTCAAGAGCGAGGTCGAGCAGAAGGAAACGCAGCTCCACGAGTACGGGCTTCAGAAGGACATCATCTCCGTCGACCCGAAGACGAACGTGACGCTGCAAAAGCTGGAGTCGCTCAATAAGGACTACTCTGCCGCGATGTCGGACCGCGTGACGAAGGAATCTCGGTTCTACGAGCTGCAAGCCTCACCGACGAGCTCGGCGGCCTCGCCCACAGACCCGGTCGTCGCGCAGCTCAACGCCGAGATCCTCAAACTTCAGCGCGCTTATACAGAAAAGGCGCAGCTCTATAAGCCGGAGTTCCCCGCTCTCAAGGAGCTCAAGCGCCAGACCGAGGAAGCACAACGAGCTCTGGCCAACGCCGAGCAACAGTCGGCGTCGAAGGCCCGCGAGGAGGCGCGTCACGAATACCTCACCGCGCAGCGCCGCGAGCAGAGCCTCAAAGAAGCGCTCGAACTGCAGAAGCGCGAGGCCATGCAGCTCAACAGCAATGCCGTGGAATTCAACAATCTCCGCAATGAGGTGGAAACGAAGCGCAATCTCCTCGATACCCTCCAGAAGCGCCAGGCTGAGACCGAAGTGACGGCCCGTTTGCGAGGCCAGCGCGTCTCGACGATTCGCATCGTCGATCGGGCCTTAGTGCCGTACCAGCCATTCAGCCCCTCCTATCCGAGAAACTTGTGGCAGGGATTCTTGTACGGAGCCCTCGCCGGCGTCGCGCTCGCGTTTATGCGCGATTTCCTGGACCGCAGTCTCCGCACTGTGGAGCAAGTGGAGCGATTCATTCGCCTCCCTGCGCTCGGAGTCATCCCGGCCGTCGGCGCCATTCCGGCAGGCAGCCGCAAGTGGTATGGGTACGGCTATGGCTCCTCGCGGCGAAAGAAAGACAAGCGCGTGGAGACCGGCGACAAGGCGAAGATCGAGCTCGTGCCTCATCTAATGCCGCGCTCGGCAGTCGCAGAAGCGTATCGCGCCGTCCGCGCGGCCCTGCTCCTCTCGCAGGCCGGCGGCGTCAAGTCGATGGTTGTCACGTCCTGCCTTCCGGGCGAAGGCAAGACATCGACTGCGCTCAACCTGGCGTGCGTGCTCGGGCAACTCGAGAAGAAGGTTCTCCTCGTCGATGCCGATCTGCACAAGCCGCGCATTCACGAGGCCCTACATCTGTCGAACCGCGTCGGATTGGTCTCGGTCCTGGTCGAGAACGTCTCTCCGACTCGCGCCATCCTTCCCACATCGGTTCCTGGTGTTTACGTCGTTCTTTCCGGGCCGACACCTCCGAACCCTTCCGGATTGCTGTCCTCTGACGCCATGCGCAGATTTCACGAGTTCGTGGTGATGAACTTCGACTATGTCGTGTTCGACAGCCCTCCCGTAGAGTCGGTCGCCGACGCGCTGATCCTCGGCAGCCAGACCGACGGCATCGTCGTCTGCGTGGAAGGCGGCAGCACGCCGCGCGAGCGCGTCGTCCGCCTGCGCAATCGAATCGCCCAGAGCAACGTCAACATCATCGGCGTCCTGATCAACAAGTTCCAGGAGGAGGCGATGGGCTACGGCAAGTACTATCGCTACTACAAGGCGCACGGCTACGGATCGGATCGCGCCGTGCAGACGGAGCCGCCGGCAGCGGCGCAGGGCTGAGACTCGGTCGCGATGATCGACCTTCACTTCCATTGCCTTCCCGGAATCGACGATGGCCCGGACACTTGGGACGAGGCGGTCGAGCTCTGCCGCGCCGCCGCGGCCGAGGGCACGGAGACGATCGTTGCAACACCGCATGTGTTGCGCGACCGCTGGATCAATGACGATCCCGCGGCTCGCGATCGTCTGATTCTCCGCCTCAATGCTCTTCTCGGCGGCCGGCCTGCGATCGTTGCCGGATGCGAGTACTACTTCGCCGCTGATGCCGTCGAGCTGTGGGAGCGGGGCAGCGCCGGTCCGCTGGTCGCGCTCAACCGCGGATCTGCGCTCCTCATCGAGTTTCCGTCGTACGCGGTCCCGCCGCAGGCGGAGTCTGTCTTCCACGAGCTCTCGATCCTCGGAGTGACCCCGGTGATCGCCCATCCCGAGCGCAACATCGATATGGCACAGAATCCCGATCGTCTGGCGAAGCTCGTGGCCCGGGGCGCGCTCGTCCAGATCACCGCCGGCTCGCTGCTCGGTGAGTTCGGCCGCAACGCCCTCGCCGCCTCCGAGGCGTTCTTCTCAAAGCGGCTCGTTCACTTCGTCGCCTCGGATGCGCATTCGCTGGCGCGGCGCCCGCCGCGCCTCGCGTCAGCACGCCAATGGGTTGCGAAGCGATGGGGCAAAGCGGCGGAGGCGGATCTGTTTGACAAGAACCCTGCCGCGGTCGTGCAGCGCACGCCCGTGGCGACCGCAGACGGGGGGAGCGCGAAGGCATGACCACGCCCGGCCATCCGCAATCGCCGCCTGCGGAACGATACGACCTCGCGCGCATCGCCGGAGTTGTGGCCGTCATCCTGGTCGCTCTGGCCATCGTTCGGTATGTGAGCGACGAGCTCGGCCGGCGGCCCGCGGAGCAGTTCCTTCGCGACTTCGATGTCGTCGTGCGGCGCCCCGCCGATGCCGCGACGGTGGCCGTATCGCCCATGGCCGATCTCGCAGCGAACGTCACCGCGGACATCGCTCTCTCGGACGCGCTCGAGCCGGTGGCCCTCGGCAGCCTCCCGCCCGCGATGCGAAGGCGCTGGCTTCGCAACGTCGAGCGCATCGACGACGAGCTCCTGGCCGCTCGCGGCATGACCCTCGATGCCCTCGCCACGCGCCCCGGTTGGGCTTATCACTGGTCGATGCTGGGCAAACTCGTCTATGCCGCCCAGCGGCGCCGTCCCGATGCGCCGCGCCCCGCCGACGCGCGTCTCTGGCAGGAGCCGCTCCGCGTCGGCATGGAGTGGGCGCCGGGCGACGATACGGCCGCGACGTTCGCTGCCGGTGCGTACCTCGAGACCTGGCCCGAGCTTGCGACGCAGGCCCGTGCGAAAGCGCGACAGCTTTTTGGCCGGGCCCTCAACGATCCTGCCTTCGCGGCCACCGCACTTCGCCTTCTGATGGCGACAATTGGCCGTGAGGAGACGATCGATCTTCTTCCGCAGGCGCCGCGCACGTTGCGCGTCGCGTTCGAGACCCTCTCGAGAATCGGCGACATCGAAGGCGCGGCATCGCTCTACTTCCGGTGGGAAGAAGCGGAGTGGATCTCGCGGGCCAGCGACCTGAGCGAGATGGAGGAGCGCGCACACCTGGGCGACGTGGAGAAGCTGCGCGAGCTCGCCCTGACCTGGATGGCGGTTCATCCGCCGAACGATTTCGCTACCGCGGCGGGGCGGAAGCAGGTCATCCGCGCGCTCCAGCTCGCAGTCAACGACCGGATCGGAACGTGGCAGTCCGATCCCCGAGGAATCGCAGTCCGCTTTCTGATGAACCGCAGACTGTCGCCCGAGCGAATGAACACCGGGCAGATCGAGACCGTCGGCGGGGGAGCGGCACTCGGCGCCGCGGTCAGCGCGCTCACCGGCGTCCCAGACCCGACTCGCGCCCGGGCCCGTCTCTTCGCCGGAGAAATCTATGGCGCGGAATCGCTCTTCAGCCGCTCTGACAGCGCGGGCTCGCTCGAATGGACGCCGTTCCTCATCGACCTCGCTCAATTTCGTCTGTCGCAGAGCATGACCGACTCCGCGTCGGCCGCCCTCGATTCGATCGCCTCAGCCGCGCGAGGCGAGTGCGATGCTCTTCTGGCTCGCCGGCAAGTGGAGCGCCAGTCGGGCTCGCGTCCGCCGGCGGACGATGCGATGAAACAGATCGCGGCCGCGCCTGGAGTTGTCCCTGCGGAACGGTGGTCGCGTTCGGGGACGCTCTCACTCTGCGTCGACCCCGACAGCCAGCTCCGCGAGCTCGTCACCACGGTCGACGCGGACGCTCCGACGCTCATCATGTGGGGTTGGAACGATGGGCGCGAAGGATCAGCCTTTCTTCGCGCAGGCCGGACGTTCCTGCGCGTGCCGCTCTCCGGCATCTCCGGCCGCAATGCGTTCTTCATCCGGACCATCGCCGGCGGAATGGTCAAACCGGCGGAAACGCGGATCGAATAATGCTTGATAGACCGTATCCGCAGATGATGCAGATGAGTGCAGATGGGAGTAGTCACCATCTCCGTGAATCTGCGCCATCTGCGGATAGAGGCCTTTGAACCGGTCAATGTTCTCGCCGGAGTTGCTCGATCTCACCGAGGATCCCTGCGACCAGCGCCTCGACGGCAATCTTCCCCTTGGCGCGCGTCGCCAGCGTTGCGCCGCCATACACGCCGCTCTTCGAGTACGCGCCTGGGCCTGACGGATTCCTCGTCAGTGGTCCCTCCGCCGGGTGGTAGTCCTTCACCGCCTTGCGCATGTCGACGCTCTCTGGGGCGATGTAGAGCATCATCGATGTCTCGATCTCGTCGGCGTGCGAGCCGCCCTCCTGCTTCCCGATCCGCTTTTCCACCGGATCGAGAATCGTCTTGAGGTCGGTGTAGCGAAGAACGATCCCCTCGCGCGCCAGCATCTCCGCGGCTGGTTTCAGCGCACGGACGGTCGAGATACCTGTGTTGATCACGTAGAAGCGGCGAGGACCGTAGTGCGCCAGGCTCCGGCAGATGTCGGCGATCATGTCGCGCATCGTCTCCAGCCGCAGCGACGTCGAGCCCGGGTACTCCAGAAACGCCGGATAGAAGCCGTAGCTCACGGTCGGCGCGATGACGACATCGGCGGTGTCGCCCACGCGCCGCTTCAAGTACTCCGCAATGCGAAAGTCGTTGTTCAGCTTCAGATGCGGCCCATGCTCCTTGGCCGCAGCACCGAGAGGGATGACGACCACGCACTCCGGCGTCAGCACCTTCCCGGCATCGATCCAGGAGAGATCCTCGAGGCGCACGCCGGCGAAGGTGGTCGTGGCGATGGACGTGAAGAGAAGTGCGATGAGCAAATGGCGCATGAGGCCATTCTGACTCCACCCGCCACCTCTCCGGAAGCACCTTCCTGGCAACACTCGCGGCGGGAAGAGAGAGACTTCTCTTGACCTCTCGCCCGTATCGAGCACTCTCAATTCCCACCCTCCCCTTCCTTCTCGTCCGGCTCGCCCTTCGCCTGGCGATACGCGCGCTCGACGGCCGGTGCGACGAAAAACGCGTCGAAGCCGCGGGCGATGAGGTCGTCGTCACCGGCGAGCTTCTTCTTCCAGTCGTCGAGCGTCACGGTCTTCTTCACGTCCTCCAGCGAGGCGCCCTTGGCGACGGCGTCCGAGACTCGGGAGACAAGGGCCGCGAGGAGGTCGCGGAGCGTGCGAACGTAGGTGTAGTCGTGCTGCAGCGGGCCGTGGCTGAGGAAGATGGTCGAGGCATCGAGCTTCATCAGCTCATTGAGCGTCGCGATCCAATCGCTGTAATACGAGCCGATGCCGAAAGGCGACGGGGCCACGACGAGGTCGCCCGTGGCCAGGATCTTCTCCTTCGGCAGGTAGACCACGACGTCCCCGCGGGTGTTGCCGCGGCCCAGGAAGTGGAGCTCGATGGTGCGCGACCCGCGTTGCAGCGTGAGATTCTGGTCGAAGGTGACGTCCGGAAGCACGGGATGGACCTTGCCGATCTCCGCGGCGTAGCGAGCGAAGTGGGCCACGACGCGCTCCACCTGCTTGCGCAGGTCGTCGGTGAGCGGCGTGCCGTCGCTCTTCTTGCCGCTCCGAAGGATGGCCTGGTACTTCTCGAGGTTGGCCGCGTTCTCCTTGATGTCCTTCTCGATCGTGCCGAAGGCCTTTGCCGCGGCATCGATCCGAGTGTTGGGGTGGGCGATGAATTCCACCCCCGGCCAAGCCTCGCGGAACGCGCCGTTGCCGTTGACGTGGTCGTCGTGCCAGTGCGTGTTCACAACGTAGCGCACCGGCTTCGGCGTGAGCGTGCGGATCTCGGCGATGATCGTCCGCGAGGTCGAGGGAAAGAGACTGGAATCGACGACCAGCACGTCGCTGTCGTTGATCACGATGAGGGTGTTCGGCTCCGGATGGAACGGGCCCTCTCTCCAGAAAAGACCGTAGACTCCGTCGGCGAGCTTGACTACGTCATACTGGTCGGCATCCGATGCGGCAAAGAGCGGCGATGCTGCCAAGACGAGGAACAGAACGGCGAACAGGCGCAGAGTCGATGGCATGGCTGATTGCCTCCTATTACGAATCGTAATGCTGACATCTTACGAATCGCATCGATACGGGATCGGTCATGAGAGATGAGTTGACAGAATTGGAACAGTGCGTGGTCGGCGTGGTCTGGCGCGACGGCCCGATGACCGCTTACGAGATCGCTGCGTTGTTCGCCTCGTCCCTATCGCCCTACTGGAGCGGCAGCGCTGGGGCCATCTACCCGGTGGTGCGGCGCCTGCGGCAGCGCGGGCTGCTGCGCGGAACGCAGAAGGCCTGGAACGGATCGCGGAAAACCGTCCTCACGATCACCGCGAAAGGCGTGGCCCTGCTGAAGGCATGGCTCGGCCCACCGCTGCCGCTCGAGGCCGGCGCTGCGTCGTACGACTCGGTGCGCACGCGCCTCTTTTTCATCGAAGTCCTCGCGCCGAAGGAGAGAATGCCGTTCATCGCCGAGGCCGAGCGCGTGGTGCGCGAACAACTGCGGCTCGTCCAGCGCCGCCTGGAGGAGAACGAGGCGCGCGGCGAGTGGTCCGAAGCCCTCGGCTCCCTCGGCGTCATCTACGAGATGAAAGCACGACTGCGGTGGCTGAAGGCGGTGCGCGAGCGGATCAGGAAAAGGTAGACTATGGAGTGCGGCAGCTCGCTGCCGCTTTTCTGGACCACTCGCGACATCCGAGCGCTCATCGCGCCTTCTTCGCTGTCACATGCCGCCACGCCATCTCCAGCGCGTCGCGCAATTCTCCGCGGCGGACAGTCGACAGCCTCACCAGCACATCGGGATAATCGCGATAGTGATCGGTGATGTAGAACGTCTCGGGATTCATCTGCATGAGCATCTCGCGGTTGTCGAATCCGATCACCAGCACGACCGACTCGGCATCCTCGCGCAGGCGGGCCAGAAGCTTCCCTTTCACCTTGAGCGCCGGGGTTCCATAGGACGTTCCTTCTTCCACGCCGGGCAGCGCGAGACCGAGCTCGCGCACGGTGTCGTATGTGATCGTCTCGTTTGTGCCGCCGTCGTTCTTCTTGCGCTGAGCCATCGCGGCCTCCTCATTTCAAATGGGCGCGCAGGCGCTTGACCATCTCGATCGCGCGCCACGCCCGTGTCTCGGCGGTGCGAGCGCTGTCGAGATACTTCGCGATCTGGCGGCGATCCGCTGGCGTGATCCGCGCGTAGGCCTCCGCGATCGAAGGATCATCGGGCGCAACAGCGCTGAGATCGTCGGGCAAGACAATCGCCTCGGGCGCGAGCGCGATCCGCAACTCGACAGGAAATCGATCGCCGGTCTCGAGTCCATGCGCACGCCATACTTGCGATGGAATGAAGAGCCGATGCATCCCGCCGCCCCGAGACACCAGCGTGCTTTCAAACGACGTCCCGAGGACCGAGGCGCTGACGGCGATCCGTCCTCCTCCGCCGAGGGCCGCGGAAATCTCGGCTGGCACATCGACGCATCGGTTCTGGGTAATACGCCCGAGCGTGGCTTGGAAGACGAGTTTGCTGCGAGGCATCGACTTGCAGTCGCTCCTCCGATCATAGTAACCCCGAAGGATTCACCTGCCGGAGGGCGAACATCATCTGCACAGATGCCGGGCCCCGCAAGAACACGGCCATCGCCGAAGACCTCAAGGTGTTAGTATGGGCATCCCCGCAGCAGGAAGACACCCCGGGGTGAACCTTGCGTTTGTTAATAGCACTCAGCCTATCGCTTCTCGCAGCACCTCTGCTTGCCGGGTCGGCATATTTGGTCAAGGACATCAACCAGACAATTGCTCCGGTGAGCTCGTTTCCCGACCACTTCGTAACGATGGGCAGCCTCGTGTTCTTCAACAGAACGGATTTCTACGGAAATCCTATGGAGCTGTGGCGGACCGATGGAACGGAGGCCGGAACGTTCTACTTGGCAGCGGGGGGATTCAGCAAGGTTGCTTGGAACGGCAGACTCTGGTTTCTGTCGTCGAACGCATCGAACCAGATCTGGTCGACCGACGGAACGGTCGCCGGGACCACGGCCTTCACGTTGCCATCACCCCTCGCTGCCTTTGTTCTCATGGCAGCGCCGGACCACCTCTACTTCTTCAGCGGATCGACTCTCTGGCGAACCGACGGCACGACGGCGAGCGTAGTGCAAGTCAGCGCTATTTCGTTCACACCTGCCATCGAGCGTCTCAACTCCCCTACGTGGGCTGTCGCTGGCCAGACTCTCTACTTCATTGCGCAGGGTGGCAGCTCGGGGCCCGGGCTTTGGAGAACTGATTCAGCCGGCACGTCTCTGGTCAAGGACATGGTATCCGATTACCCCTGGGATCTGATGTCGACCGGGAGCCTTGTTTTTTTCATCAGAGCCTTCGCGAATTCGGCGAAGGACATCTGGCGAAGCGACGGCACACCCAGCGGAACCTTTCCGTTGAAATCATCGCAAGGAACGATCTCCACACAATACTTCGGTTACGTGGTTACGGCCGGCCAAGTGATCTATTTCACCGGAAGTGATGGCAGCGGCACGAAACTGTGGAGAAGTGACGGTCAGGGCGACGCTGTGCCCCTTGGGGCAGGCCTCCCGGGTGTGAGCGCGTCGTTCGACGCCCGGCCAATGGGAGCGCTCGACAATGGCACGTTGATCCTGATTGGCCCGCCACTGGCTCCATCAGCAGGTGCATCGCAAGGAATATGGGCGTTCAATGGAGCGGATACGGTGTTTCTCGCGAACACGGCCGGAGGGAACACCAGCAACGCGGCGGCGGTCGCCGGCAACTATGCAGTTCTCGGTACCGGTGGCGACCTGTGGCGAACTGACGGAACCGCAGCAGGCACGTTCAGCCTCGGAAACGTCAACGGTTCGGATGGATACCACAACTGGCCAATGACGGCGCTGGGCAAGTCGGTGTTGTTTGGCGCGACGGACCCCGTGCACGGCTACGAGCTTTGGAAGACTGACGGTTCGATCGCCGGTACAGGACTGTTGAAGGACGTCTATGCCACGACGAATCCCTCTTGGCCAAAAATGCTTCGTTCCTTCAACGGAGGTGCGTTCTTCACAGCCACCAGCGACGTTAGCCCAGACCTCTGGTTCAGCGACGGCACTGATGCCGGGACGCAGAAGCTGCTCTCGAGCGTTACGATTGGCGAGGCGATGCCCTGCGGCGCTCGGGTGTTCTTCTCGAATCTGTCGGAGGTAGGAATGGAGCTGTGGGCCAGCGACGGCACGCTTGCCGGTACGACCCTGGTCAAGGACATATTCCCGGGTACAACCGGATCATTTCCGAACGGCTCGTATCCCGGCTCATTCGCCTGTAGCGACGATCGTTTATTCTTTTTCGCCCGGTCATCCTACGCTGCCGTTGCGGAGTTGTGGCGTAGCGACGGAACCTCAGAGGGTACGCTCCGGATCAAACAGATTCCCGTTCCGTCATCAAGCTCCGTCTTCCCGCCGTCAATCCTTGCTGCCGGTCACGACGTCTTTTTCGCTCTGTCCAGCAATGGTCAACTTTGGCGCTCGGACGGAACGCCTGCCGGCACGGTCATAGTCAAATACATGCCGAACACAGATTCCATCGGCCACCTCATCGCCTCCGGGCCGTTTCTGTTCATGTCGACATCGAATTCCAACGGCCAGACTTCTTTGTGGCGGTCCGACGGCACCGAGGCGGGGACTCAGTCGTTTCTCACAGACGCCTATTTGACTCTGTACGCTGACTTCTTTGGAAGGCCAGCGTTTTCGTGGTCCGCTCAGTACACTACACACGGACTTTGTACGAGCGACGGTACGGCGACCGGGACAACGTGTTTCGATCCAGCGATCTCTAATAGTGGCGGGTGGATATTCGCAATGTATCCGCTGAATGGCCGCCTATACTACAACTTTCCGGACCTGCGAGGCACCGACGGAACGACCTCGGGATCGACCGGCGTCGGCGACGTCGATCGATTTCTGACAGTCGCGGGCGGCCGTCTTTACGTCGTCAGAAGCTATATCTATCCCGACGGAAATCCGCTGGTTGAGACAGACGGATCGCCGGCGGGGACACAAACAATCCTGGGCCCCAAAGCTGATGAAGCAGTGGCCAGCGGCGGCCGTCTGTTCATCTCGGCCGGTGAGCTGTACGCATATGATCTGCCGGTGACGCCGACGTCCTTTACGCCGCGAAGCATACCGATACCGGGTGGGCAGACAGTCACAGTCGTCGGGCGAGGATTCACGATGCCGGCCACGGTCACGGTCGGTGGAACCCAAGCGACGGTCACGAGCATCACGGATACGGCGATCACTTTCTTCGCGCCGTCGCACGACGCTGGCAGCTACATCATCGCCCTGAACCTCGGCGACGGCAGGAGGATAACCCTCGATGATCCACTTCGCTACACCTGCGCGCCGCCAACGGCCAAGGTTGGTGCTGCGCCGGCCCCCGTTTATCCTCTCGTGCCGGTGGTGCTGCATGGTAGCGGGGGTACTCGTTGCGCTTGGTTCCCGGAGACCGGACTTGATGATCCGTCAAGCTGTACGCCCCAGGCAACCT
>DASQGS010000458.1:0-1783 GCA_035632455.1 Thermoanaerobaculia bacterium
GTCCGGCGACTCGCCGTCGCCGCTCCACAACAACTGTTCCGGCAAGCACGCCGGGATGCTGTTGGCCACTCGGCTGATGGACGCTTCGACCGCGCAGTACATCGCGCCTGAGCATCCGCTGCAGAAGCTCATTCGCGAGACCGTCGCCGATTTCGCCGGCATCGAGCCCGAAGACATCCCGCTCGGCATCGACGGCTGTGGAGTTCCGGCGTTCTACGTCTCGCTCTATCGCGCCGCGTTTGGCTATGCGCGATTGATGGCCAGCCGCGAGAGCGCGAACGCGCCCGGCGCGCTCAGCCGCTACGCCGAGAGCTCGTCGCGCATTGTCGACGCGATGACCGGGCAACCGAAGTACGTCGCCGGCGCGTGGAGCATGACCACGCCGCTGATGGAAGCCTTCGATGGCGCGCTCCTGGCGAAGGAGGGCGCTGAAGGATTCTACGCGATGGCAGTCTCGACCACCCTGGCCAACGAGCTGGCGCAGCGCCTCGATCTCGCTGACGAGTGCGCGATCGGCGTTGCGATCAAGATCCACGACGGCTCGATGACTCGGGGGCGAAATCCCGTCGTGCTCAAGACCCTCGAGCTGCTCGGGATCGACGTGGCATCGCGCGAGGGCTTGCGCCGCTATCGCGAATGGCCACTCCGCAACGTCGCCGGCACTCTGGTAGGCGAGGTCCGGGCCGAGTTCGAATTGAACATCCTTTGAAGTCAGAAGGCAGAAAACAGAAGGCAGAAGTGGGGTCGCGCGAGTGTATCGATTACGCTCTGCATTTTGTGTGAGCGAACGACGGCGCTCCTATAATTCACCGCCATGAACGATTCCGCTGAGCAGTACGTGAAGCTCGTCCTCGCCCTCGGAGAGCATGACGCAGACTACGTCGATGCCTTCTACGGCCCGCCGCGATGGCGCGAGGAGGCGCGCGCCGCGAAGGCGTCGCTCGATGCGATTCGCTCGCGTGCCGAGGCACTTCGCGACAGGCTGCGCGCCGTCGCTGCGCCGGCCGGCGATTCGATGCTGGCGCTGCGGCTCGAGTACCTCCGCAGGCAGACCGATGCGCTGATCACCCGCGCCGAAATGCTGGGCGGGAAGAAGCTGACATTCGACGAGGAATCGCAGGCGCTCTACGACGCCGTCGCTCCGACGCATCCGGAGTCGTACTTCCAGCAACTCGTCGCCGCGATCGATGCGGAGCTGCCCGGCCCGGGCCTGCTCATCGATCGCGTCGAGAGTTTCAAGAAGGAATTCGTGATTCCGCGGGAGAAGCTCGACGCGGTCTTCGGTGCGGCCATCGATGCCTGTCGCTCCCGAACGCTGGAGCGCATGGCATTGCCGACGGATGAGACGTTCACGGTCGAGTACGTGACGAACAAGTCGTGGAGCGGCTACAACTGGTACCAGGGGCAATCGCGAAGCCTCATCCAGGTGAACACCGATCTTCCGATCTTCATCGACCGAGCGATCGATCTCGCCTGCCACGAGGGCTATCCGGGGCACCACGTCTACAACACCCTGCTCGAGAAGCATCTCGTGAACGAGCGAGGATGGGTGGAGGCGAGCGTCTACGCGCTGTTCAGCCCGCAGTCGCTGATCGCCGAGGGGAGCGCGAACTTCGGCATCGAAGTCGCGTTCCCGGCGGACGAGAGGGTCGCGTTCGAGAAGGTGGCGCTCTTTCCGATCGCAGGAATCGATCCGGCCCATGCGGATCGCTACTACCGGATCCATGAGCTTCTCAGCCGCCTCGGTTACGCGGGCAACGAGGCCGCGCGCCGGTATCTCGAT
>DASQGS010000459.1:0-4913 GCA_035632455.1 Thermoanaerobaculia bacterium
CGGCAAGCCGCAGGTCGCGTATCGCGAAGCAATCACGCGCAAGTCGGAGGCCGAGGGCCGCTTCATCCGCCAGTCGGGTGGTAAGGGCCAGTACGGCCACGTCAAGATGCGCTTCGAGCCGCTGGAAGGCGCCGACTTCGAGTTCGTCAACGAGATCGTCGGTGGTTCAGTGCCACGCGAGTTCATCAAGCCGACCGAGCAGGGAATCAAGGAAGCGATGGAGCGCGGCATCGTGGCCGTGTATCCGATGACCGGCATCCGGGCGATTCTGTATGACGGTTCGTATCACGACGTCGACTCCAGCGAGATGGCGTTCAAGATCGCCGGCTCGATGGCCTACCAGGAAGGCGCCAAGAAAGCCGGACCGATCCTCCTCGAGCCGATCATGGACGTCGAAGTCGTGACGCCTGAGGAGTACGCCGGCGACGTGATGGGCGATCTCTCGCGCCGCCGCGGAAAGATTCAGCAGATGGACGAGCGGGCCGGAGCGAAGGTCATCCGCGCTCACGTTCCTCTGTCGGAGATGTTCGGATATGCCACGCAGGTGCGCTCGATGTCGCAGGGGCGGGCCAGCTACACGATGCAGTTCTTCGCATACGAGCCGGCGCCGAAAAACGTGGCCGAGGAAGTGATCGCGAAGGTCGCGGGATAAGAAACCATTTTGACGGCTGAAGGCTCGACGAGCCGAGGCCGGGAGCAAAGAGATAAGAACGGAGGTAAGCCCACAATGGCTAAAGAGAAATTCGATCGCAGCAAGCCCCATGTGAACATCGGCACGATCGGTCACGTCGATCACGGCAAGACCACGCTCACCGCCGCAATCACGAAAGTCCTCGCGGCCAAAGGCACGGCGAGCTTCGTGGCCTTCGATCAGATCGACAAGGCTCCGGAAGAGCGCGAGCGCGGCATTACCATCGCCACGGCTCACGTCGAGTACTCGACCGCCAAGCGCCACTATGCGCACGTCGATTGCCCGGGCCATGCCGACTACGTCAAGAACATGATCACCGGCGCGGCCCAGATGGACGGCGCGATCCTCGTGGTCGCGGCCACCGACGGCCCGATGCCGCAGACCCGCGAGCACATCCTGCTGGCCCGCCAGGTCGGCGTGCCGTACATCGTCGTCGCCCTCAACAAGGTCGACGCGGCGGACCCCGATCTTCTCGAGCTCGTCGAGCTCGAGGTGCGCGAGCTGCTCACCAGCTACGAGTTTCCGGGTGATGAGATTCCGATCATCCGCATCTCGGCCCTCAAGGCCCTCGAGAGCGGCGATCCGGAGTCCGAGTACGGCAAGCAGATCCTCGAGCTGATGGACGCGGTGGACAGCTACATTCCGCTGCCCGTTCGTGCCATCGACAAGGACTTCCTGATGCCGGTCGAGGACATCTTCTCGATCTCCGGCCGCGGCACGGTCGTGACCGGCCGTATCGAGCGCGGAGTGGTCAAGGTCGGCGAGGAAGTCGAGATCGTCGGTCTCCGTCCGACGCAGAAAAAGGTTGTCACCGGCGTGGAGATGTTCCGCAAGCTGCTCGACCAGGGCCAGGCGGGCGACAACGTCGGGCTTCTGCTCCGCGGTACGGAGCGGAAGGACGTCGAGCGCGGCCAGGTTCTTGCGAAGCCGGGCTCGATCACGCCGCACACGAAGTTCAAGGCCGAGGTTTACATTCTGACGAAGGAAGAGGGAGGCCGGCACACGCCGTTCTTCAACGGCTACCGCCCGCAGTTCTACTTCCGCACGACCGACGTCACCGGCACCGCGCAGCTCGCCGAGGGCGCGGAGATGGTCATGCCGGGGGACAACACCTCGCTGACGATCAACCTGATCGCGCCGATCGCCATGGAGAAAGGTCTCCGCTTCGCGATCCGCGAGGGCGGCCGGACGGTCGGCGCCGGATCGGTGACCGACATTCTGGAGTAACGACGAAGGCGACGGTGGGACGGCGGATCGAATCGCCTGCCCGCCTCAATCGCCTTCTCGCCTGAGGATACGACGATGATGAACGAAAAGATCCGCATCCGTCTCAAAGCGTACGACTACCGCGTGCTCGACCAGTCGACTTCCGAGATCGTCGACACGGCCAAGCGGACCGGGGCCAAAGTGGCCGGACCGATCCCGCTGCCGACGCAGGTGTCGCGGTACACGGTCTTGCGCAGCCCGCACGTCGATAAGAAGTCGCGGGAACAGTTCGAGATGCGGACGCACAAACGGTTGCTCGATATTCTCGAGCCGACGACGCAGACGGTCGACGCGCTCATGAAGCTCGAGCTCCCGGCCGGCGTCGACGTCGAGATCAAGGCGTTCGGCAAGTAAGGGCGGGAAGGCGAGCGATGTATGACCATCGCCTCACCGCCTCTCATGAACACACGAACCCCGATGCGGTTCCAAGGTGAACGACATGGCAATTGAAGGAATCATTGGCAAGAAGGTCGGAATGACCCAGGTGTTCGCCGAGGATGGTGCACTCATCCCGGTGACGGTCATTCAGGCCGGCCCCTGCCTCGTGGTGCAGAAAAAGACGTCCGAGCGCGACGGCTACGACGCGGTCCAGGTTGGACTGGTCGAGAAGGTCTCGAACAACCGCGTCACGGCGGCGAGGCGCGGGCATTTCGACAAGGCCGGCGTTCAGCCCCTGCGCACTCTGGCCGAGTTCGGCTACCAGGGCGAAGCGAACGTCGGCGATCGGATTCAGGTGGACATCTTCAAGCCGGGCGACATGATCGACGTGATCGGCCGCTCGAAGGGCAAGGGCTTCCAGGGCGTCGTTCGCCGGCATCACTTCGCCGGCGGCCGGGCCACGCACGGCTCGATGTTCCATCGCGCGCCCGGCTCGATCGGCGCCTCGGCGTTCCCGTCGCGAGTCATGAAGGGAATGCGTATGGGCGGCCGTATGGGCGGCGATCAGGTGACGGTCAAGAACCTGCGCGTGGCCAAGATCGACGTCGAGAACAATCTGATCTATGTCCGTGGCGCGGTGCCGGGCGGCCGTAACGGCCTGGTGGTCGTGTGCCTCGCGAGAAACGGAAAGCGAGGGGAGTAGCCATGCCAACGATCGACGTCAAAGACTGGAACAACAAGACGGTGGGCTCGGTCGATCTCCCCGAGGAGATCTTCGCCTATCCATACAAAGAGCATCTGATTCACGAGGCGGTGCGCAATTATCTGGCCTCGCTTCGCGCTGGGACGCATAAGACCAAGACGCGCTCCGAGGTTTCCGGCTCGGGCAAGAAACCGTTCCGCCAGAAGGGCACGGGCCGCGCGCGCCAAGGTGGCAACCGCCCGCCGATTCACCGCCATGGCGGCACATCGTTCGGCCCGGTTCCGCGCGACTACTCCTACAAGATGAACACGAAGGAGAAGAAGGCGGCGCTCAAGTCGGCGCTCTCGCAACGGGTCAAGGAAGGCAATTTCAGGCTGTTCAGCGAGCTTGCCGTCGAGGAGCCGAAGACGAAGGCGCTGGCCGTGAAACTCGGTGAGATCGGGATCGAGGGGAAGGCTCTCCTCGTCGATACGCTGGAGAACACGAACCTCGTGCTGGCGTCGCGGAACAATCCGAAGGTGCAGGTCGTCGATGCCCTCAGCGTCAACGTGTACGACGTGGTCAACAGCCGCTACATCGTGCTGAGCCAGTCGGCCCTGCAGCGGCTGACGGAGGCACTCGGATCATGAAAAGCAATGAGATCATTCGCCGCCCGCTGGTGACCGAGAAGTCGACGGCCATGCGCGACGCCGGCGCGAACGTGATCGCCTTCGAGGTGGACGTGAAGGCGAACAAGATTCAGGTGAAGGCCGCCGTGGAAGAGCTCTTCAAGGTCAAAGTGGCCGAGGTGCGCGTCTTCAATGTGCGTGGGAAGGTCAAGCGGTTGGGACGCAACGTGGGCAAGCGCCGCGACTGGCGCAAGGCTTACGTCCGGCTCAAGGAAGGCGAGAAAGCGCCGGACTTCATCGAGGGAGTGTAAGAGGAAAAGCGCAGCGCGCGCCGAACCGAGGGAATTATGCCTAGCAAGAACTACAAACCGACGTCGCCGGGAATCCGGTTTCAGTCGCATTCTTCGTTCGACGACGTCACCAAGAGCCGTCCGGAGAAGGCCCTTACAAAGGGAAAGCCGAAAACCGGCGGGCGCAACAGCGCCGGCCGCATCACCTCGCGCTTCATCGGAGGCGGTCACAAGCAGAAATATCGCGCGATCGATTTCCGCCGCGAGAAGCATGGCATTCCGGCGAAGGTCGCGGCCATCGAGTACGATCCGAACCGGAGCGCGCGAATCGCGCTGCTCCATTATGCCGACGGCGAGAAGCGCTATATTCTCGCGCCGAACGGCTTGCAGGTCGGCGGTCATGTCGTGGCCGGCCCGGAAGCGGACATCGTGGTCGGCAATGCTCTCCCGCTCCTCAACATCCCACTCGGTACAACAATCCACAACATCGAGCTCAAGGAAGGAAAAGGCGGCCAGATGGCTCGCTCGGCCGGTGCGTTCGCGCAGCTCATGGCCCGCGAGGGCGACTGGGCGACGCTGCGCCTTCCGTCGGGCGAGATGCGCAAGGTCCACGTCCGCTGCTACGCGACGATCGGACAGGTCGGCAACCTCGAGCACGAGAATGTGTCGATCGGGAAGGCCGGCCGCACCCGTCACCTGGGCAAGAAGCCGCACAATCGCGGCGTGTCGATGAACCCGGTCGACCATCCGCTCGGCGGCGGCGAGGGCAAGACCTCCGGCGGACGCCACCCGGTGACGCCGTGGGGCCAGCCCACCAAGGGCCATAAGACGCGGAAGAACAAGCTGACGACGAAGTTCATCATCAAGCGGAGAACGAAATAATGGCACGCTCGCTCAAGAAGGGTCCGTGGGTCGACGATCATCTCCGCACGAAGGTCGAGACGATGAATCGGGAGCGCGACAAGAAGGTCGTCAAG
>DASQGS010000460.1:0-5008 GCA_035632455.1 Thermoanaerobaculia bacterium
TCCCACGGGTTACGACGGCCCCGACTCTTCATGCACCGATCCCTACTCGACAATTGAGGCCAAAGGCGGGTTCAAGGGGGGAGTGGCGGTGGGGGCTGGCGTGGGCGCATTGCTCATGGGCGCCGCAATCGCTCTGACGGCGCCCGTATCCACACCTGTCGTCGCGGTGGGAGCCCTCATCGCGGCCGCCGGAGGAGGAGCCGCCCTGGGCGCTCAGGTTGGCGAGGCAAAGGGTGCGGCAATCGCGGCCGCCAAGTGCTCTTCAAAGTCAGCGTCGAGCTGGAGGGAACACATCGTAGTAACCCCACTGCCGAACGACAATGCTTTCAGCAATCCCAACAAGACAACTTCGCAGGAGGATCACGAGAAGGGCAAGAAGCCGTAGCGGGGCTCACGTGGCTCGCGTTGCCCATGTCGAGCGACCTGCATCATACGCGCCCCGCCAGAACCCGGAATGGGTGCGCGAGCTGCGCAGTGAGCTTCTCCGGAACGTCCATCCCGTCGACGCCGTAGCGCCGTTCTCTCTCCTCGGAATGAACGTATGTCCCGAACAGGGCGTCCCAGACCGAAAAGACTCGTCCGTAGTTTCCGTTGTACTCGCGCTTGTCCGTTGAATGATGGACCGCGTGAAAGGCAGGGCTCACGAGCAAGCGCCGCAGCGGGCCGAACGTCCAGCTCAGGCGGGCGTGCTGCATAGTCTCGCTGAAGATCTGCATAAGAAGGAGCGGCAGCCATCGCGGCTGCGGAATCCCGAGGAGGAACGCCGGGACGATCATCAATATACCCGTGGTCACTTGCTCGAGCACGTGGATCCGGTTCGCGCTGAGGAACGTCAGCCGCGTCTGGGTGTGATGCACGCTATGAAATGCCCAGAGTGGCCGCACGGAGTGCAGCAAGCGGTGGGTCCAGTAGTTCAGGAAATCGAAGATGATCCAGCAGACGATCAGTGCGGCCGCCGGCGGCATGTTCAGCAGGAGGCCGGCGCGAAGGAAATGCAGGCGCGGCGTAAGCAACGCGAACAGCGGCGAGACGAGAAGGTTGTAGATGCTGCACTGATAGAAAACGGCGTAAGCAAGATCGTTCAGAGCGTTCGGCGTGCGGTAGATGCTCATGTCCCGCCGACCCGCCAGCTCGGCGCCGATGATGATCAGCGCGCAAAGGACGTACACACCGAGGCCGATGAGCGTCGACGCGGCGAGATCGTGCAGGAACGCATGCCGCGCAAGAAATTCATGCATCCCGGGCAACCTCCGGAGGGACGGTGGACGCTCTGTGCAGAAACGACCAGGCCAGCGTGCGCAAGAGCGAGATGGACGGGAAGCCGTTCCACCGAATCGCTGCGCCCACGCTCAGCAGTGCCACCCGCGCGAGGTAATCGCGGCTGGTCGCGCGGGCGAGGCCGCGTCCGTCGAGGACGGCGTAGGCGTAATTCGACAGCCAGTTGTCCGGAATCGTGCCGATGCACTCCTTGAGCATGTCGTTGATCTCGGCGTGAACCTCCCGCGGCGACCGGAGCGTTTTCGCCGCGGCGTGGAGCCGCGATGCCGCGAGCCTGACGGGGAGGTGCACGAAGCGCAGGCCGCGCAATCCCAGGCGAAGCCAATACTCGTAGTCCATACAGTGATTGAGGCGCGCATCGAAAAGCCCGAATCGCTCCACCACGCTGCGGCGGAAGAACACCGCCGGCTGGCAGAGGAAGCAGACGAGCTTCAGGCGCTCGATCGACCACTCCTCGGTCGGGTATGACCGGATGACCCGGTCGTCGGCGTCGATATGATCGGCGTCCCCGTAGACCACATCCGCTGCAGGGTCGCTGTCGAACGCGGCGACGGCCGCGGCGAGGGCACCGTCGTAGTAGACGTCGTCTGAGTTCAAATACGCGAGGATTTCCCCGCGAGCCATGGCCATCCCGGCATTGATCGCCGCCGTCTGCCCGCTGTCGGGACCGGTCGAATAGGAGATTCTGTCGCGCCAGCGCTCGAGGATCTCAGCGGTGCCGTCCGTGCTCCCACCATCCATGACGATGTGCTCGACCGCCCCGGCGAGCGGCCCGCGGCTCTGCCGCCAAACGCTCTCGAGCGTCCGCTCGATGAAACGGCCCTGCTGGAGAGAGGGGGTGATGACCGAGACGATCACGAGGAAAGGATTGTTCCTCAAACAGCGGGTGAAAGCGAGATCGGCCATGCCGACTGGCCTTTGCGACGGCGAGCAATAGTTCCGCTATCCATGATGGCGACGGAGATCACGTTCCCAATCCTCGAGAGCCTCATCGATCTCAGCGGCTCGGACCATTTCCGGATCATCACAAATACCGACCCAGGGGATGTGGCGCGGAGCTCCAACTGCGAACGTGCTAGCTAGGGACAGTCTGACAACCTCCGACACGCCGGTTCCTTGCCGTCGTGCCTCACTCTTAACGAGGGCCGCAAGGTCATTCGGGAGAGTGATTGTGATGCGCTTCATACCGGCCAGCATACGACGGAACCCGACCCCATGCAGTCAGGCGTCTGGTTGTGTGTTAGCGTTCGTCTGGCTCGGAGAGCATCGCCCTAGACCATGCACTTCATCGATCAATCGACCATTCGGGTCATCGCCGGCGACGGCGGCAACGGCTGCGTCGCCTTCCGACGGGAGAAGTTCGTGCCGCGCGGCGGGCCCTCCGGTGGGGATGGCGGCGCGGGCGGGTCGGTGTACGTCGTCGCATCGGGCCGGCTCAACACCCTCTTCCATCTTCGCTTCCAGCACCAGTGGAAGGCCGGGCGTGGCGAGCACGGACTCGGGTCGAACTGCTCGGGGCAGACCGGCGACGATGTCACGATCGAGCTGCCGGTCGGCTCCGTCGTCCGCGACAACGCAACCGGCGAGATCCTCGCGGACCTCACCCACGACGGCGAGAGAATCCTCGTGGCCGCAGGTGGGCGCGGTGGGTGGGGCAACCAGCACTTCGCCACACCGACACGGCAGGCGCCGCGTTTCGCGCAGCCTGGCGGAGAGGGCCAGCAGCGCGAGCTCTTCATCGAGCTCAAGCTGATCGCCGACGTCGGACTCGTAGGTTTGCCGAACGCAGGGAAGTCGACGCTGATCTCCGTCATCAGCGCGGCCCGCCCCAAGATCGCCGACTATCCGTTCACGACTCTCGTGCCGAACCTCGGCGTTGTCAGCGCGGACGACAACCAGACCTTCGTCGTCGCCGACATTCCCGGCCTCATCGAAGGAGCGCACGACGGGCACGGCCTCGGCGATCAGTTCCTCCGCCACGTCGAGCGATGCTCGGTGCTGGTCCACCTGGTCGATCTGTCCGCAAACGACGATCCCGATCGCGACGCCCAGGTGATCGCAAAGGAGCTGGCGGCATACTCAAAGACGCTCGCGGAAAAGCCGCGCCTCGTCTGCGGATCGAAGCTCGACTCCGCCATTTCCGGCAACTCCGAGAAGCTTCGAGCCTACGCGAAAGGCGCCGGATTCGAGTACCACGAGATCTCGGCTGTCGTCGGCGACGGCGTTCGCGAGCTCGTGC
Source organism: Thermoanaerobaculia bacterium (assembly GCA_035632455.1). Taxonomy (GTDB): domain Bacteria; phylum Acidobacteriota; class Thermoanaerobaculia; order Gp7-AA8; family Gp7-AA8; genus DASQGS01. Next base: position 3,518 of record DASQGS010000460.1, read on the forward strand.
GCATGTTGGCGCGCGTCGTGCGCGAGCATCAGGCGAGGACGGCGGAGCTCGCCGCCTCGGTCGAAGGATGAGACTCGGAATCTGCGGCGGCTCTTTCGACCCATTCCACCGAGGCCATCTCGACCCGGTTCTCGCCGCGCGCGCCACCATGCAATGGGATCGCATCCTCTACGTTCCCGCGTGTCTCCAGCCGTTCAAGCCCGAGCGTGCCATCGCCTCGGCGTACGATCGGTTCGCGATGGCCGTTCTGGCGACCGAGTCGCGCGATGATCTAGGCGTCTCCAAGCTGGAGCTCGAGCGGGGCTCGATCTCGTACAGCGTCGAGACGCTCGAAGCGCTGCGAACGGAGATGCCGAACGCCACGTTCGACTGGATCATCGGCGACGACAACCTGTCGCGACTCGATCGGTGGAAATCGATCGACCGCATCTTCGAGCTTGCGAACTTCGTCGTCCTGAGCCGCCTCACCAGCGGTGCCGGCGAGGTCGCGCTCGTCCCTGAGTTACTGCAGAGCCGCATCGGCTCCGCGCGCGCAAGAAGCCGCTGCGGAACCATCATCTTCGCCGAGAACCGCACCGTTCCGGTCTCCTCCACCGAGATCCGGGAGCGCGTACGCGACGGCCGGCCGATCGACGAGTTTGTCGATCCCCGCGTCTCGCGCTACATTCACCAATACCAACTGTATCGAGAGGCTCATTCGTGAACGATCCCATCCAAGACCGCGTGCGCGTCGCCGTCGCGGCGGCCGTCGACAAGAAAGCGTACGACCTCGACGTCCTCGCAGTCGGCAAGCTCACATCGATCGCCGACTACTTCATCCTCTGCTCCGCGTCCTCGGAACGGCAGACGCAGGCCATCGCCGACAGCATCGTGGACAGGCTGCGCGAGGAGCGGAAACTGAAGCCCCTGCTGATCGAAGGAGCGACGCCCGGCCGGTGGATTCTGCTCGATTACGGCGACTTCATCGTGCACATCTTCACCGAGGACTGCCGGCGTTTCTACGGTCTGGAGCGTCTCTGGGGCGACGCGCCGGAGGCCACGGCCGCGTTCCTGGAGCAGTCCGAGGCGCCGCGCAATGCCGCGCAGAAGCGCTCGTGATCCACGGCTGAGCGATTTCTTTCGCACCCGGAGCGCGAGCATGCGCGCCCTCGTGCAGATCGCCGAGAAGGTCGCCGCCCATGATGCGAGTCTCCTGATCCTCGGCGAGTCGGGTGCCGGGAAGGATTACCTGGCCGAGGCCATCCACGCGTGTGGGCCGCGCAGAGCCGAGCCGTTCGTCCGCATCGACTGCGCCTCGCTTCCTCCCGATCTCTTCGAGAGCGAGCTGTTCGGCTACGAAAAAGGAACGTTCACGGACGCCCTGACGCGCAAGATCGGCAAGCTCGAGCTCGCGCAGAACGGCACGCTCTATTTCGACCAGATCGCGGCACTCGCACCCGCTCTTCAGGCGAAACTCCTGCGCGCGGTGCAGGACCGCGGGTTCACGCGTCT
>DASQGS010000461.1:0-2963 GCA_035632455.1 Thermoanaerobaculia bacterium
CATCCCGGCCAACTGCACGTGACGAGCGATCCGGTTCTGGTTCGCACGATCCTCGGTTCCTGCGTCGCTGTCTGCCTCTTCGACCCGAGCGCCGGCGTCGGCGGAATCAGTCACTTTCTCCTGCCGGGAAAACCTCCGAAGAGCTCGGACGAGTTGCGCTACGGCGTCACGTCCACGGAGCGGCTCATCGACCAGATGATCGGCCGCGGCTGCGCGACCGATCGTATGCGCGGGCAAATGTTTGGAGGCGCGTGCGTCCTGGCCGCGTTTGCCGGCGCGCGCGTGCCACTCGGCGAGGCAAATGAAAAGTCGGCGCGCGAAGTGCTGACCCAGCGTGGCATCCACATCCTGGCCGGCCAGACCGGCGGCAATCACGGACGCACTCTGCTGTTCGACCCGCGCACCGGCGCGGTGCAGGTCAAGGAGATCGGATGAACGAGAAGATGATCACAGACAAAGAGCGCGAGGAGATCGTGCGCACGTTCGTGGCCGAGGCCGAGGAATCGTTCGCGGCCATGGAACAGGTGCTCTTGCTGCTCGAGGGCGATCCGCACAATCACGACCTGCTCGACGAGCTTTTCCGCGCCGTGCATTCGGTCAAAGGCAACGCCGGATGCCTCGGATTCGATGAGATCGGCGCACTGTCCCACGAGATCGAGGAGATGCTCGATCACGTTCGCGCCGGCGTGCTGCAGCTCACGCCCAGCCGCATGAGCACGATGCTCGACTCCGTCGACGTGCTGCGCCAGCTCCTCGAGTTGCTGCCGGGATCGAGCGCGACAGCGGTGGCGGGTGATGCGGTTGCTAACTCATCCAACGAGCTCGCGGTCCCCGAGGCGGGCGGCACCGCGCCGGTCTTCACGCCGGCGCAGGACGAGAACGCGGGCAATCGCAATTCCGCGAGGCGCACGCTCCGCATCGGCACCGAGAAGCTCGACCGCATGCTCGACCTCAGCGGCGAGATCGCCATTGCCCGCGGACATCTGCGACAACTGGTCGAGCAGGGCGCACCGCGCGATGCCATGCTCGACGCGCTGCGGGAGATGGAGCGGCTCAGCTTCGATCTTCACGAGGCGGTGATGGACGTCCGGCTCGTCCCGATCGGGCCCGCGCTGCGGCACGTTCATCGCGTGGTCCGCGACCTCTCGGCCAGTCACGGCAAGCAAGTGACGCTGAGCCTCGAGGGAGAGGACGTCGAGCTCGACATGACCGTGATCGAGCACTTGCGCGATCCGATCACCCACATGATTCGCAACGCCATCGCCCACGGCATCGAGCGCCCCGAGGAGCGCGTAGCCGCGGGCAAGCCAGCGGCGGGCAGCATCCGCATCTCCGCGTCTCATCAGGCCGGCGGCGTGGTGATCCGCTTCTCCGACGATGGCGCCGGCCTCGACGAGCGCCGCATCGCCGAGCGCGCCCACGCCCTCGGCATCGACACCGAGCGGCTCTCGCGTCACGACCTCCTCGCTCTCATCTTTCAGCCCGGATTCTCCACCGCGGCAAACGTCACCGATCTCTCCGGCCGCGGCGTCGGCATGGACGTGGTGCGCCGCAACGTCGAGAGGCTGCGTGGCTCCATCTCCGTCGATGCGCAGCCCGGCGCGGGAACCACGATTTCGGTGCGCCTGCCGCTGACGCTGACTCTGATCGAAGGCTTCGCGGTCAGCGCCGGCGACGATACGTTCATCGCTCCGATCGAGTCGATCGTCGAGTGCGTGGAGATGCCGGCCGGCGCCGATCGCGGCGGTGCCACGGCGGTCATCAACGTCCGTGGCGAGGCGTTGCCCTGCCTGCGCCTGCGGAGCCTGTTCGACATCGACGGCCCGCCGGCGGTCCGCGAGAACGTCATCGTCGTCGAGCACGGCTCGCAGCGGGCGGGCATCATCGCCGACGCGCTGCTCGGTGCGACGCGGACCGTCGTCAAGCCGCTCGGCCGCGTCTTCCACAACATCCCCGGCATCGCCGGCTCATCGATCCTCGGCAGCGGCCGCATCGGCCTGATTCTCGACGTGCCCGAGATCCTTCGACGCGCCGCGGAGCCTGCGTTCGCCGCTGCATGAAGACCTCGGCGACAAACTCAACCCGTTCTCAAAGGAAGGAGCGTTCCATGTCCACAGCCGATCTCAATCAATACCTCACGTTCTACCTCGCCGGGGAGGAATACGCGATTCCTGTCCTGAAGGTGATCGAGATCCTCGAGTACAACATCATCACCAAGGTGCCGAGCACGCCGGCGTGGATCCGCGGAGTGCTGAATCTACGCGGCGCGGTCGTTCCGGTCGTCGATCTCGCGGCCAAGCTCGGCATGCCGCCGACGGAGATCGCGCCTCGCACGGCCATCGTGATCGTCGAGGTGCCGGTCGACGGCGAGCGCCTGGTGATGGGCTTCATCGCCGACTCCGTGCACCAGGTCGCCGAGATCGGAGCCGCCGGGATTCAAGCCGTTCCGGCCTTCGGTCCGAAGGTCCGCATCGATTACCTCGCGGGCATGAGCCGCAACGGCGACCGCTTCGTCCTCATCCTCGACATCGATCGAATCCTCTCGGCGCAGGAGATCCTCGCCGTCAGCGCGGCGGTGGAGGATCCGGCACCGGCGGAAGCCGTCGCATTCGTCGCAGCCACTCAGTCGCGTCTCGAAGAACAGCCAGCCTCATAACTTCAAGTCAAAACAAAGGAGACAACCATGTTGAACAACCTCAAGATCGGAAAGCGGCTGGCCCTGGCCTGCGGGTTCGCGTTGGTGCTGCTGGGCCTCGTGGCCGCGGCCGGACTGACCGGCCTGTCGCGCACCGTACAGACGACGTACACCATCCTTCATGTCGATGCCCGCCTGGAATCGCAGGCGGCACAGGCGGACGAGCACACCCTCGGTCTCCGCCGTTTCGAGAAAGACTTCTTCCTCAATATGGGCAAGCCTGAGAAGGAGCTCGAGTACACCACGAAGTGGAACAAGGAGAAGAAGA
>DASQGS010000462.1:0-8731 GCA_035632455.1 Thermoanaerobaculia bacterium
GAAGAAAGGCGGCGAGCACGCGAACGCCGTGGATCTCGCCGACATCTTCTGCGCCGAGGCCCGCAAGCGGATCGAGTTCAACTTCAAGAACCTCTTCGACGCCCACGACGACAAGGCCTACCGCATGGTCGGCAATCTGCTGAAGGGCGAGTACGACTGGCTCCAGGGCGAGCTCGTCGAGCGCCTTGTTCCGAGCACCGAGGAGCTGGAGACGATCGTCGCAAAGATGGCGTAAGCGAAGACGCGACGGCGTTCATGACCGGGCCGGCGGAGACGCCGGCTCGATGTGTTTCCGGCGGGCTGTCGGACAAGAGTCAATCTTCATTGTTCACGAGGGCGAAGAGCTCGGCGCGAACCTGCTCCCACGGAATGGTCTTGACCTCTCCACTGTCGATTTCTCGAATACGCCGTTCGACCTCTTCCGCCCAGGCAGCCTCGATGTCTTCATCAAATTCAAATTCGACGTTCATGGCTTTGCCACCTTCACCAACGCCTGCTCCAACCGCTGGACCTCCGGATCACTGGGCCGGCTCAGAGCGAGCCGATCGGCGATCGTCCGCGCCTCGTCGAACCGGCGCAACTCGGCGAGGACGACGGCTTCGTTGAACTGCGGCTGCCACTCGCCCCGGGCTTCCAGGCTTGCCTGATGAAACGCGGCGAGCGACTTGTCAAGGCGCCCGGTCTGTTTGTAGCAGATGCCGAGATCGGTGCGCACGTTCGCATCCTCGCGGACGGCGAGTGCCCGCTCGTAATACTCGATCGCTTGAGGCTGCTTCTGCGCGTCCTGGTACATGTTGCCGAGTTGAACGAGGGCTTCGAAGTTGCGCGGTTCTTTCTCCAGCGTTTCCTTCAGCGACTGGAGCTGGCGCCGGACGGCGTCCATCTGCTCCATGTTTCCGGCGTTCGCCGAATTGGAGACCGGTGCGGATGGCGCCGCCGATTCGGCCGGCGTGCCGGCGGTCTCAGCGATGCCGCTGTTGCCGGCGAGCTTTGATCGCGCCAGGCGCGGCCCGATCACGAGCGCGCCGATGGTCAAACCGAGAACCAGGCCGCATGCGGCGAAGAAGACGTTGTCTCGCGTCATGTGCCGGCAGTTTACCGCGGCCAATATGTTGGATGGCACACGTCGTGAGGCCGCGTGCCGTGTCATTCTGAGGCGGCGGCACCCCGGCGAGGGGTAGAGCGCGCCGAAGGATCCCCTTGGCAAGAGCGATAATCCTCGCAAGGAGATCCTTCGCCGTCTACGCGGCTCAGGATGACGCACCACTCGCAATTCCGGCTACCGCGCCCCTGTTCTATACTCTTCCAAAGGGACTGACCATGAGCGATGAACGGGTGTTGCGCAGCGAGGTTCCGGTGATCGGCCGGATCGATATCCGCGAGGTTGACCGGGATGACCCGCTGACGTCGAAGCGGCACTCGGATGCGATCCCGCTGGCGTTGACGTTCGATGACGTGCTGCTGCGGCCTGCGAAATCGGAGCTGCATCCGAACTTCGTCGACGTCTCGACGCGGCTGACGCGCGATATCCGCCTCAACATCCCGATCGTTTCGTCGGCCATGGACACGGTCACGGAGGCTCGCCTCGCCATCGCCATGGCCCAGCAGGGCGGCCTCGGTGTGATTCACAAGAACATGACCATCGACCAGCAGGCCGAGGAAGTCGACAAGGTGAAACGGTCGGAAGCGGGCATGATCGTCGACCCGGTGACGATGCGCCCGTGGCAGCGCATTTCCGAGGCCATGGAAGTCATGGAGAAATACAAGATCTCCGGTGTGCCGGTCACGGACGCCAACGGAAGGCTAGTGGGCATCCTCACCAACCGCGATCTCCGATTCGAGACCCGCTTCGATCTCCCGATCTCAGAGCGGATGACGAAGGAGGACTTGATCACCGTTCCGGTCGGCACGACCCTCGAGCAGGCCCGGGAGGTTTTGCACCAGCACCGGATCGAGAAGCTGCTTGTCGTCGACGGCAACGGCGACCTCAAGGGTCTGATCACGGTCAAGGACATCCAGAAGGCGCGGCGATATCCGCAGGCAGCGAAGGATCCGCTCGGCCGACTGCGCTGCGGCGCTGCCATCGGGGTCGGCAAGGACGGAATCGACCGGGCCCGCGCGCTCATCGACGCGAGGGTCGACGTCGTCGTGATCGACTCATCGCACGCGCACTCCGCCGGCGTGATGGACACGATTCGCCAGTTCAAGAAACTCTTCCCAGACACGCCGCTGATCGCCGGCAACGTCGCCACGTACGAAGCGGCGACCGATCTGATTCAGCTCGGCGTCGATGCGGTCAAAGTCGGGATCGGCCCCGGGTCGATTTGCACAACGCGCGTGATCGCCGGCGCCGGCGTCCCGCAGATCACGGCGATTTTCGATTGCGTCCGCGCCGCGGAGAAGTACGACATTCCGGTCATCAGCGACGGCGGCATCAAGTTCTCGGGCGACATCACCAAAGCGCTCGCCGCCGGCGCGCATTGCGTGATGATCGGGTCGCTCTTCGCCGGCACCGACGAGGCGCCCGGGGAGACGATTCTGTACCAGGGCCGCACGTTCAAGTCCTATCGCGGCATGGGATCGATCGGCGCGATGCAGGCGGGATCGAAGGACCGCTATTTCCAGGAGGATGCCGACGAGGTCGACAAGCTCGTGCCTGAGGGGATCGAGGGGAAGGTGCCGTACAAGGGCTCGCTCTCGGCCATGGTCCCTCAGCTCATCGGCGGCGTGCGCTCCGGGATGGGACTGACGGGATCGAAGACCATCGACGAACTGCGCACCAAGGCGCAATTCGTGCGCATCACCGCGGCCGGGCTCCGCGAGTCGCACGCGCACGACGTCAGCATCACCAAGGAAGCACCGAACTACCGGATCGAGTCCAGCGACTAACTCCAAAGTTCAACACTCGATGCTCCCGTTCGTAGTGCCGTCGATATTCGGAGGGTGAGAACGTGAAGCAGTCGGCGATTCTGGTTGTTTTGGTTTCGACTTGCCTGTGGGCGGGATGCGCCTCAGCGCCACCGCCGCAGGATCGCGGCCGCGGCGGTTCGCGTCCCGAGCGTAATGACGCTCCGCGGCGCGTGATGGCCGGCGGAATGGTGGAGCTTCTTCCGCCGGACTACTGGTGGCGCGATGAGCAGGTCACGCCTTCAGTGGCGCCGTCGGTCGAGCAGATCGAGGCTCTCGACAAGGTGGCCCACGACCTCGGGGCCGAGATCGATCAGATCCGCAGCGACATGCGCCTCGTGGTCCGCGATCTGCGGTCGGTGATCGAGTCCGAGAAACCGCAATCGACTGACATCCTCGCCGCCGGTCAGCGCGTTCGTGAACTGCGCAACAGCCTGTTCGATCGCGAGCTCAAGATGCTCGATGCCGAGCGGCAGATCCTCTCGCGGCAGCAGTGGATGGCCCTTCAGGATGCGCTCGAGAGGCGCCGCGCACCGCGGCAGCAGCAAGACAGCACGCCCGGAGATCGCGGCGGACGCCGTGGTGGGCGTGGTGGCCGTTGGCCAGGATCAAGTTAAACGGTGATTAGCGGTCGGTGGTAGCAGTGGTCAGTTGTCAGTGGCCGCTGGTCAGTACGCTATTCGATGGAGCACTCACAGACCACCTACCACTGCTCACTGACCACTGCCTACACCACGGAGACCCAGGGCGTCGCTGACGCGAGCTCCGTGTGGAACGCGTTCCGGGCGCGGATGGTGCAGCGGAATCGCTTGCCGATGGCGGCTTTGCTCGCCGGTCCGGAAAGCTGGCGATGCGGGCGGCCGATGCCGGGGCGCCGCGACTTGAAGGTCGAGTCCCCGAACGGCGATGGCCGACCGAACTCGATGATGAGCTCCTCGATGAAGACGTCGGCGCCGCCGATGTAGCGAAAATCCCATTCGACGCCCTCGCCGGCGTGCAGGACGACCTCGCCGGGATTGATGCCGATGTAGACCCGCCCCGACGCCTGTTCGATGTCGACGCGTACCGGGACAGTGCGGACGTCGACAGGGGCAAGCTCGTCGAGCCGGACGAGGCGGTCCGACGAGGCCGGCGGCGCGGCCACGAGTGAAGGCACCTGCGCTCTTGCGGGTGCAGGCATGAAGGACGAGGGGCGCGGCTTCTCGCCGCGCGAGAGCCAGTTCGCGACCGGCACGCCGTCCGAGGCGATGCGGGGGCGCACGCGCCGCTTGCGCTTTTCGGCGGAATCAGTGTCCGCTGAGCCGTTTCCGCTGCGTCGCGTATGCGCTGCGGCCGCGGGTTTGGCGGCCGGCGGGACCGCGGGCTTGACGGAGGCCACAACGACTCGCGGCACCGCGAGGGCGATCTTCTCGGCGGGTTTCGGCGCCGGCGCCTTCGGCGCAGCCTTTGGCACCGGCGGGACAGCCTTGATCGACGGCTTCGATGAAGGCACCTTTGCCTTGAGCGGCGAGACCTTGGTCTCCACCTTCTTCTTGATTGCGACTGCTTTGGTGGAAGACTTTTTGTTTGAAGACCTTACGACTGGTCTCGCTGGCTTGCGGTTCGTTCGTTTGGCGGCAGCAGTCGCCAGCGCCTTCGGGCGAGATGGTTTCTTAACCGCGGTCTTCGTTCCGGCTCCGCCCTTCAGCTTCCCCTGCACCTTTGGCATGCGCGATCTCTCTCCGGCAATTGGGCAAAAAATGAATGGCGCAATATAGCAGCGGGTGACTAGTTCCGCTAGGGGCCTTTTGCGGATAAAACCAGGGTCGGTCTCGTCGAATGGCCTTGCGCCGGCGATGTTGAGGCCGGACAACGCTTTCCGGCCCCTCAAATCGGCTCATTCCTGCCGATGTTGCTCCTGTAACGCCGCGAGGCTCTGCATTCCTTCCTTGATGGCCCGGATACCGTCGACGGCGGCGGTCGCCGCGGAGAGAGTTGTGATGCAGGGGATACTATGTTGCAAGGCTGTCCTGCGGATATAAGTGTCGTCGTAGAAGGCCGATTTCCCGAGAGGTGTGTTGATCACCAGGGTCACTTCGCGGTTGATCATCCGGTCGACGATATTCGGGCGCTCCGGCTCATGGACTTTCCATGCCGAGCCTGCCGAGACCCCCTGGCTCTCGAGGAACTCGCGGGTGCCGGCGGTGGCGATGACCTTGAACCCGAGATTCCGAAGGTCGCGGGCGAGCTGAACGATGATGTGGCGCTTATCGTTGTCGTTGACGGAGACGAACGCGGTCCCGCTCAGCGGCAGCTTCACACCCGCGCCGAGGAGAGCTTTTGCGTACGCCTCGCCGAAGCTCGGCGAGCTTCCCATCACCTCGCCGGTCGATTTCATCTCCGGGCCGAGCACCGTGTCCTCGCGGGGGAAGCGGGTGAACGGGAAGACCGGAGCTTTCACGAAGTAGTGATCGACGCGCGGCTCGGCGGTCATGCCGAGACTTCGGAGCGAATGGCCGGCCATGACTTTCGCTGCGACCTTGGCGAACGCCACGCCAGTGGCCTTCGAAACATAGGGCACGGTTCGAGAGGCGCGGGGGTTGACTTCGAGCACGTACAGCTCGCCGCCTGCGATCGCGTATTGCACGTTCATGAGGCCGACCACGCCGAGGGCCTTGGCCAGCTTGACCGTGCGGCGGCGAATGCGGTCCTGATCCCGCTGGGTGATGATGTAGGGAGGAATCACCGCCGTCGAGTCGCCGGAGTGAATGCCCGCTTCTTCGATGTGCTGCATGACGCCGGCGACGACGACGTCGGTGCCATCGGCGATGGCGTCGACATCGAGCTCGATGGCATCCTCGAGGAAACGATCGATGAGGATCGGATGGTCGGGCGCCGCTTCCATCGCGTAGCCGGTGTACTCGCGAAGCGTATTCGAGTCGTAGACGATGGCCATGGCTCGACCTCCGAGGACGTAGGAGGGGCGGACCACGACCGGGTAGCCGATGCGCGACGCGACATCGACGGCCTCCGACTCCGTCGTCGCCGTGCCGTGTTCGGGAACGAGGATGCCATGTTCGCTCACGAGCTCGCCGAAGCGTTCGCGATCCTCGGCGATGTCGATGGAGTCCACCGACGTTCCCCACATCGGCACGCCGGCCTTGGCCAGATCCTTCGCCAGCTTCAGCGGCGTCTGCCCGCCGAACTGCACGATCACCCCTTCCGGCTTTTCGAGGTCCACGATCTCGAGCACGTCCTCGAGCGTGAGCGGCTCGAAATAGAGCCGGTCGGACGTGTCGTAGTCCGTCGAGACCGTTTCCGGATTGCAGTTGACCATGATGGTCTCGAACCCGATCTCGCGGAGCGCGAACGACGCATGGACACAGCAGGTGTCGAACTCGATTCCCTGGCCGATGCGGTTCGGTCCGGAGCCGAGGATCATGACCTTGCGCCGCGTCGTCGGAGCGGCCTCGTTCTCCCGCTCGTACGTTGAATAGAGGTACGGCGTCGAGGCCTCGAACTCCGCGGCGCAGGTGTCGACGCGCTTGTAGACCGGGCGGACCGAGAGGCGATGCCGCTCCTCGCGCACCTGCGTTTCGCCTCGGGCGGTCAGCGCGGCGAGCTGTTTGTCCGAGAATCCCTGCCGCTTCCATCGCCGGAGCTGCGCCGCGCGCCCGGTGTCCGGCATGCCGGCGTGATGCGTGGCGGCGACGATCTCGCGCTCGGTGTCGATGATGGTCTGCATCTCCCGCAGGAACCAGCGATCGATCATCGAGAGCTGATGGATCTCGTCGATGCTCATGCCGCACCGCAGTGCGTCGCCGACCGCGAGGATGCGAGTGGGCGTAGCGGATCGCAGCAGATCGGGCAGCTTCTCGCGCGGCGTGTCGCCGGGCTCGAGTCCGGCTACCCCGATCTCGAGCGAGCGCAGGCCCTTCTGCAATGCCTCGTTGAACGTCCGGCCGATGGCCATCGATTCGCCGACCGACTGCATCGAGAGGCCGAGAAGGGGAGGAGTGTTGCGGAACTTCTCGAATGCGAATCGCGGGATCTTCACGACGACGTAGTCGATCGACGGCTCGAACGACGCCGGCGTTTTCTTCGTGATGTCGTTGGGAATCTCGTCGAGCGTGTAGCCTGCTGCCAGCTTCGCGGCGAACTTCGCGATCGGGAAGCCGGTCGCCTTCGACGCGAGGGCCGATGAGCGCGAGACGCGCGGGTTCATCTCGATGGCCAGGCGCCGCCCGCTGGTCGGATGGATCGCGAATTGGATGTTCGAGCCGCCGGTCTCGACGCCGATGGCCCGGATGATGCGCTTGGCCTCGTCTCGCATGGCCTGATACTCGGCGTTGGTCAGCGTCTGTTGCGGCGCCACGGTGATCGAATCGCCGGTGTGGACGCCCATCGGATCGAGATTCTCGATCGAGCAGACCACGATCACGTTGTCGGCCTTGTCGCGCATCACCTCGAGCTCGAGCTCTTTCCATCCGATGACCGATTCTTCGACCAGGACTTTGTGCACCGGCGAGAGATCGAGTCCGCGTGCGACGATCGTGCGAAGCTCTTCGAGGTTGTATGCGATGCCACCGCCCGAGCCGCCGAGCGTGAACGACGGCCGCACCACGAGCGGATACCCGATCGAGATCGCAAATCGCTCGGCGTCTTCGACGCTGGCGGCGTATCCGGAGGCGGGCACCTCCACGCCGATGCGCGCCATGCACTCCTTGAACAGTTGCCGGTCCTCGGCGGTCTTGATGGCTTCGTAATTCGCGCCGATGAGCTCCACGCCGTAGCGCTGCAAGGCGCCGTTCTCCCACAATGCCATGGCCAGGTTGATCCCGGTCTGGCCGCCGACGGTGGGGAGAATCGCGCTCGGCCTCTCGCGCTCGATGATGCGTTCGAGCGTCTCGGCGGTCAGCGGCTCGATGTACGTCCGGTCGGCGAGCTCGGGATCGGTCATGATCGTGGCCGGGTTCGAGTTCACCAGGATGATCCGGTATCCCTCTTCCTTCAGCGCCTTGCACGCCTGGGTTCCGGAATAATCGAATTCGCAGGCCTGCCCGATGATGATCGGGCCCGAGCCGATGATCAGGATCGATTGAAGATCGGTCCGCTTGGGCATCGGGCGCGAATGATATACGAAGGTCCGCTGGAGGTTGGACATGAATCATCGGACTACTCCGGCCCCCGCCAACGTTCCCACGAACCGGATCTATGATGTCCATCGGCGGCTTTGGAAAGCCCGCCGATCCAACGGGAGGAGAATCATGCCCATGGAAGCTGACACACCGGCGGTGGAGGTCAGCGCTGAGGACTTCGCTCGTGTCGAGGAGAGCGTCAGGCTCGCGAAGCCGGTCTCCGAGCGCAGCGCCCAGCGGTACTACCATCGAATCCGCGCCAGCATTCAGGCCTACGTCGGCAAGAAGAGCCACGCCGCCGAGAAGCCGGCGCAGTACCTGCTGCTGGTCCCGGATGTGTTCATCCTGTTGTGGCGCCTCACCGTCGACTCTCGCGTGAGCGCCGCGAACAAGGCCCTGCTGGCGGGCGCGATTGCGTATTACATCCTTCCGTTCGATCTTCTCCCCGAGGCCATCCTCGGACCGATCGGCTACCTCGATGACCTGATCGTCGGCGTGTACACGCTCAACAAAGTCGTCGCCGACACCAACCCCGACATCCTCCGCGAGCACTGGAGCGGAAGCGAAGACGTCTTCGGCATGCTCCGCCGCGTCCTCGCCGCCGCCGACAGCCTCCTCGGCCGCGATTTCCTGAGGAAGGTCAAGAAGATCTTCAAGTAGGACGCTTGCGGTGATCGAATCGTAGGGGCGCACCAGGCTGTGCGCCC
>DASQGS010000463.1:0-2505 GCA_035632455.1 Thermoanaerobaculia bacterium
TCGCCAAACGCCGTCTTCTACAACTTCCACCCCGGGCCCCTCGGCCGCGCCACCGAGGTCCAGAACTCGCTGCTCAACGACCCGCCGACCTCGTATCTCACGCTCATCTCGCTGCTCAAGAGCGACTGGGGCGCGTTCCACTGGAACCCCTTCGTCGCCGGAGGCATCCCGGGCTTCGGCTCCTCGGCCTCGGCGGCGCTCACGCCGTTCATCCTCATCCCGGCGCTGCTGCTTCCGCTCGCCGCCGTCTACATCGGAATCATCGTCCTCAAGCTCAACGCCTCGTTTCTTTTCGCCTACCTCTGGCTGCGCGAGGAGCGCCTCGGCAAACGCGGCGCGGCGATCGGGGCCATCATCTTCGCGGCCTCGGGAGTCTTCGCGGTTCGATGGCTCTGGCAGGCGACCAACGCCACCGCGCTCTATCCCGCTCTCCTATGGCTCGCTTGCCGTGCTGCTCGCGGGCGGCGCACGTCTCTCGTCGCCCTCACGCTGATTGCGCTCGCCTATGCGCTCGCAGGATTTCCGGCGACGATGGCCTACGGCGCATGGATCGTCGCGATCTACTTCCTTTATCTCTGCATTCGCTGGCGACGGATACCGCTGGCGCGCGTCGGCGAAGGTCTGGCCGCGACCGCCATCGCGCTGATGATCGCCGCGCCGTCGATCGTGCCGCTGGTGCAATTCGTCCGGCGTACCGGCTACCTCGGCTCGCGGGGAGTTGCAAGCTCCACCATCTTCTTCCCGCGCTCGGAATGGCTCAGCTTCATCCGCCCCGACCGGCTCGGCAATCCGGCCTACCACAACTGGACCGGCGCCGCCGCGCTCGGCGCGATGAACAACTACGTCGAGGCGAGCGTCTATGCGGGAATCCTCGCGATCGTCCTCGTCCCGATCGCGCTCCTCGATCGCCGCGCCCGCAACCGCTGGTTCTGGATTGCAGCGATGGCCGTGATTCTCGGCGGCATGTTCGGCTCGCCGCTGATCGCACCGCTCCTGGCGCGCCTGCCGGGAATCAAATACTCGCCGATGACACGGTTGCAGATGCTGCTGCCGGTGGCTTGCGCATACCTCGCGGCGTCAGGCGCCTCGCTGCTCAATCGCAAAGTGCGCTTCGCGACAACCAATGGCCGCCTCGCCGCTTTCCGCGCCGCGGCGGGCTCGATCGTGAGCATCATCCTGATCGTCGCAGCCTCCGGCGACCTCGCGGTCTTCGCCGGGCGTTTCTATCCCTACCTCGAGCCCGCAAGCGCGAACGTGCCGGCAACACCGACCATCGCTTACCTGCAATCGCAGCGTGGTGCGTTCCGGGTCGCGCCGTTTTTCAACTACCTCTGGCCGAACTCGTCGGAGCTTTTCCGGATCGAGGACGTGCGCAGCCACTTCAGCTCCGAGGAGAAGTACCGGAGACTGCTCACGCGGATTGATCCCAGTTGCTGGGGAGGCATGTCGACCATCCTGCAATTCAACAGCCTGCAATTCCATTTCGACGACCCGCTGACGGGCATGCTCGGCATCCGCTACTACGTCGAGCACAAAGCGATCGACATCATCCGCTGGAGCATTTTCAAATCGACGGTGCCGGGCGTGAAAGAGGACGGCGCGATCCGCATGACGCCGGGCATGGCTCTGGAGCGAACCATCCTCGTCGACGCCGAGCCGTTCTACGCCGCGGAATTGCCGGTCAATGTGGAGCAGACCACCGGCCCGGCTGCGTGCCTTCGCGTCGCGTTGAAGCGCGCGTCGACGGGAGAGTTGCTCTGGCAGCGCGCGTTCACGCCGGCGGATCTCGCGGTGATGCAGAAGGCCTATGTGCCGATCAGGCCGTTCGCGCGCCTCGGCGACGCGCTCGCACTGCGCGTCGAGGCCGTCGACATGACCGCGAACCTCCTCCGCTCTGTGCCTGTGGCCGGCGAGGCGCCGCTGTTCTATGGCCGCGTCACAGGCCCGGTCATCTTCGATCGCGAGCTGCCGGATGGCCGGCTCTTCCTCAACCTCGGCGAGGTGCCGCGCTTCCACGCCGTGTGGAAATGGCGGCATGGAACGGAGGCGCAGTTCCTCGCGGATCGAGCCATCGACTTCGGCGACGAAGCGTTCGTCACCGACGGGAACGCCGGCGTTCCTGACTACGCCGCGATCGCCGCTCGCGATCGCACGGCACGCCTGCGGGTCCGAAAGGAAAACGAAGGCAACTGGCAGATCGACACCGACGCGACCGTCCCGTTTTTCCTGGCATCATCGGAAAAGCTCACGCCGGAATTGCAGATCCGCATCGACGGCGCCGTCGCTCGCGCGATCGAGATCAACTCCCTCTTCGCCGGCGTGCCGGTGGGCGCCGGGAAACACACCGTCCGTTTCGAGCGCCGGATCGGGCGCGGCTGGTGGCCCATTGCGTCGCTCGGCGTCATCCTTCTAGTAGCAGGTGCAGTCGTCGATCGTCGAAGTTTCCGGACGTCGTAAGACGGTGGCGAAGCCGCCGCTTAGTTCAGTTAGCGCCGAAGGCGCGCC
>DASQGS010000464.1:0-3488 GCA_035632455.1 Thermoanaerobaculia bacterium
GTCATCGCCGAAGGGATCGTCGCCTACGAGGTCACGCCGCAGGGCGGTTTCCGCCGCCCTGGCTGGGACCAGTTCCGCCTTCGGGTCCGGTACATCTCGCCTGAGGGGTGGCGGACCTATTCGCCGCCCGTTCTTGTAGACAGCCGGAATCCGTTGATGGTTTATCGCCGATGACGCCGCCGGGAAGGGCTCACACTCGCGACGCGACAACGCTCGCGACGTAGCAGGCAAGGGACACACAGATGCTCCTGAACGGGATGCTGAACCAATACAACTTCGCGAGGAGTACGAATCCTCCGAGCATCAACAGCCCAATCACGATCAGGAATGGAGAAGTGATCAGAACATCATCTCGGCTCCAGCATATCCGCAGGAACGATCCGGTCGTCGGCGCACTCAATCGCAAGCGACACGCAGCCCTCGCCGGTCGATTCTTTACAGGCTCAGGATGCCGATGGGTACAATCCGGGTACGGTTGAATGAGTGAACATGCACCTCCGCGCCGCCGATCGGCTTTCTCTGCAGTTCAACGCGGCCCAGTGGTTCGTCGGCCGCCACACAGAGGCGGGCCGCGAGCGTCGTACGGCAATCATCGATGATGAAGGCTCGATCACCTATGGCGAGCTCGACGAAGCAGTTCGCCGCTTTGCGGGGGCTCTCCGCGATGCTGGGGTCCGCCGCGATGAACGCGTCGCATTCATTGCACCGGACTCGCGGTGGCTGTCGATCGGGTTCTGGGGCACCATCGCCGCCGGAGCGGTCGCGGTGCCGGTCAACACGCTCCTGACGGCATCCGATTTCCGCAACGTCCTCGTGGACTGCGGCGCGCGCATCACCGTGCTCGATCCGCGGGTCGTCGATCCCTCGGCTCTCTCTTCGATCGATACCGAAGTGTGGACCATCGACGGGATGCGGAAGCGCGTCGAAGGTGCGGCGACCCAGCAAGGGTATGCGGCGACGCATCGCGATGCGATGGCGTTCTTCCTCTACTCGAGCGGCACGACCGGCGAGCCGAAGGGAGTGGTGCATCTGCAGCACGACATGTGGATCTGCTGCGAGACCTACGGCACATCGGTTCTCGAGATCCGACCGGATGACCGTTGCTTCAGCGTCGCGAAGCTCTTCTTCGCCTACGGGCTCGGCAACGCGCAGTATTTTCCGTTCCATGCCGGCGCCTCGGCGGTGCTGTTCGCCGGACGCCCGACGCCCGACGCCGTGTTCGACGTCGTCCGCAGGCATCGTCCGACGCTGTTCTTCGGCGTTCCCACCTCCTACGCGAACATGCTCTCGGCCATGGAGGACGGTGCCGCCGCCGATTTCGCATCGGTGCGGACGTGCATCAGCGCGGGCGAAGCCCTTCCCGCGGCGATCCTCGAACGCTGGCGTGCGCGCACCGGCACGGACATTCTCGACGGCATCGGGTCGACGGAGATCTGCCACATCTTTCTGACGAACCGGCGCGGCGACATTCGTCCCGGATCGAGCGGCAAACCGGTCGATGGATACGAGCTCGACATCATCGACGAGAGCGGGAGGCCGGTCGGGACCGGCGAG
Organism: Thermoanaerobaculia bacterium; assembly: GCA_035632455.1. Taxonomy (GTDB): domain Bacteria; phylum Acidobacteriota; class Thermoanaerobaculia; order Gp7-AA8; family Gp7-AA8; genus DASQGS01. Next base: position 1,555 of record DASQGS010000464.1, read on the forward strand.
ATGGGAGACCTGATCGTTCGCGGCGACTCGACCATGGCGATGTACTGGAACAAGCCCGAGGCGACGGAGTCCGCATGGAGGGACGACTGGATCCGGACAGGCGACAAGTACACCCGCGACGCGGACGGATACTACGTTCATGCCGGCCGCTCGGACGACATGATCAAGGCTGGTGGCATCTGGGTCTCTCCGGTCGAAGTCGAAGCAGCGTTGATCCGACATCCGTCGGTGCTCGAGTGCGCGGTGATCGCGATCGAAGACGATGATGGCCTGCAGAAACCTCACGCCTACGTAGTGCTCCAGCCCGGCGTTGCGGCGGGCGAGACGATCTCGTCGGAGCTGCGCGAGTATGTGAGGAGATTGCTCGCGCCGTACAAGTGCCCGAAGAGCATCCGGCTGGTCGACTCGTTGCCGAAAACGGCCACTGGGAAGTTGAAGCGCTTTGAGCTTCGGAGACTGGCAGCATCGCGGCGGTAGCGGCGGGTTGCGATCGGCGCAACTCTGCGCTCGATCGAGGGTCTCGCGTCGCGCGCGAAGGCAGCTTGGGCAAACCTAGTGGCATAAAGAGTCGGAAGAGTATCGAAACCGCCGCGACTCGCTTTGACGAGCAAGTCGACAGCGCGGAGAGTGGGCCTCGACTTGCGGATGCGACACCGCTCGGGCAATATCGTGCTCGTGCGGAGTCGGTTACGAACGAAAACGGTTGGACGGCGCAACGTCCACTCTCCCGATGTCTGGGACGCCGTCCGGCAACTGACCGAGACGGCGGAACAGATTCGAGGGACCCGTGATCTCGTACCTCGTGGTGTCCATCGCTTCGCGACGTTCGAGGAGGCCCACGAGTGGATGATGGAGACGATCGCGAATACTCACGCCAGCCGCGGCCGGAAGACCTCACGAAGATCTGCGCCGCGCTGAATCGCGAAGGAGCGCGCTACATCCTCATCGGCGGCTTCGCTGTGATCGCCCATGGTTTGGAGCGTCCAACCAAAGACATCGATCTCTTGATTGACCCGTCGGTCGACAACGTGGATCGCATCAAGCGTGCCCTCGCCGTTTTGCCTGACAACGCCGTCAGCGAGGTCAAATCAGACGAAGTGGAACGATACGATGTGATTCGCGTTGCGGACGAAGTGGTCGTCGACTTGATGGCGAAAGCCTGTGGCGTAACGTGGGAGGATGCCGCGCGGGATTCCGAAGTACTGGAGTTGGACGGTGTCGAAATCCCAATTGCCGGGATTGAGACGCTGATCAGAACGAAACGTACAGTACGAGCACACGATGCCGCCGATCGCGAGTTTCTCGAGCGTCTGCTCCGGAAGTGACGTGGACCGCTTCACGCCTATGTGGTGCTCCAGCCGGGCGTTGCGGAGGGCGAGACGGTCACGTTCGAGCTGCGCGAGTTTGTGAGGGGATCGCTCGCACCGTACAAGTGCCCGAAGAGCATCCGGCTCGTCGACTCGTTGCCGAAGAAGGCCACCGGAAAACTGAAGCGATTCGAGCTTCGCAAACGGGCAGCATCACGGCGGTAGCGGCGCGTTGCGATCGACGCGCCATTTCGATTTGGCAGGATCGTGCAAGACATTGGAAGGATCGCTCAACGATTGCACCGCGCCGAGGCGTTAGATGTGGTGACGGAGGCACATCACCATGAAGCACATTTCGATCGGCGGACTCGACGTCTCACGCATAGGACTCGGCGCTATGTCGATGGCCGGCTACTACAACATCGGCGCGGGCAGCGACGCCGAATCCATCCGCACCATTCATCGCGCGCTCGACCTGGGCGTCACGCACATCGACACTGCCGAGATCTACGGCCCCTTCAGCAACGAGGAACTGGTCGGCCGGGCGATCAAAGACCGCCGCGAACAAGTTGTGCTGGCGACGAAGTTCGGTCTTGTCTCGCACGCCGGCGGCGGCCCGGGCGTCAT
>DASQGS010000465.1:0-1780 GCA_035632455.1 Thermoanaerobaculia bacterium
AAAGAAAGCACCGAAATTCAGGTGCGGATGTTGGACATTCGGCGGACCCGTAGGGCCCAGCCGCGCTAGGCCGCCATACGGGTCGGCATCGATTTCCGATCCGGAACGCTCGGCCCGGCGCTGCCTGGCCCTACAGGTTGAAAACGCGTGGTTGCTAAAGCTGCCGGGTTCCTCGCTTCCGCGCATCCAGACCCGCGTACTCCAGCTCGCGATTCTCGCGGACCGCGCGCAGCATCAGCCCTCCTCGGCTCATGTCTCCCAGGCCGGCGAACGCAGCCGGAAAACGAAGCCGGCCGCCGAGGATCGGGCAGAGCACGTTAAACGCTGATGAACGCGAAGGCCTCGCCGATCGGCACACCCTCCGCCGAGCATACCGCCTCGCGGCCTCGAGCTCCGCCCGCGGCGAAGTGAGCTGCATTGCGCGACGGCCCTCAACGCTCGCCGGCGAGAGCAGAATGACCTTGCTGGGCATGGCAGGCGGAGCCTCTCTGTGGCCTCAGTGCCTCTGTGGTGAAGTCTTGTTCATGTCGAATCACGATGACGCAGCGCGTTCCTTCTTCTCGATCTTCGTCAGCAAATCGCGCAGATGCTGTTGCCACAGCACCGGCCACGTATGCGAGCTGTGCCCGTGCGTCTCCGGAGAGATCGGCAACAGCACGAAGCTCCCTTTCCTCACCCGCCGAATCTGCTTCTCCATGATGCCGAGCTCGGGAGGGTTGATGAAATCGTCCGCCGAGTTCACCGCCACCAGCGGCGGAACAATCTTGTCCAGGCTGGGCGAGGGATCGTAGTTTCGCGAGGCCTCGATCGCATAGAGGAGATCGTTGGCGTCGAGTGCCGGCAGGCGGCTCTTCTTCTGGGCCTCGAGCCATTGATCGGCCTGGTCGCGCGTCGGCGAGGTCGTCTGCCACAGGAGCGGGGCGCTGCCGGCGATGAGGAGAAGGTCGAGCGCCGTGTCGAGGCCGCGCGGCTGGCTCTTGTACTCGCCGCCGCTCCAGTCCGGATCATTGCGGATGGCATCGATGGTCATCTTCCGCCACACCCGATTCCGCCCGGCGATCTCCACCGGAAGACTCGCCAGCGGCATCAGGCCATCCATGAAGTTGGGGAACCGCTCGCCCCACATCCAGGTGTGCATTCCGCCCATCGATGTTCCCATCACAAGCAGCAGATGATCGACGCCGAGGCCCTGGGTCACGGTCCGGTGTTGCAGATCGATCATGTCGTGATAGTCGTACTGCGGAAAATGCGCGCGCAGTCCATCGCTCGGCTTGCTCGACCGGCCATGCCCGATGCCGTCCGGCAGGATGATGAAGTAGCGCGTGGCATCGAGCACGCCGCCCGGGACGAAGAGGACGTCCGCGAAATTCTTCGACAGGAATTGCCGGCCGCTCCCGCCCGTACCGTGCAGGATCAGCACGGCATTCGTAGCGTGCCCGTCTTTGTCGTGACGCAAGTTCCCGATCGTTGCCACATGAATGCGGACCTCGGGCATCGTCCCGCCATCCGCAAAATGAACGTCGCGTATGACGACGTCTCTCTCAACGGGATCGGGATAATCGGCGGCGGCGAGCGGAAGGGCGAGAGCGAGAAGGACGATCGCAAGACGAAGGGTTCGCATGAACAAAGGGTATCAGAGACCGGCGGCTGAACGGCTTCCGGTCCGTCGCCGTTGCCGTTGGCGTTGGCGTCGCCGTCGCCGTCGCCGTGTTTTGACTTTTCTGGATCAATGGAGAAAGACGTTTCCCGAGACCAGAGGTCCATTTGATCTGACACGAGA
>DASQGS010000466.1:0-8199 GCA_035632455.1 Thermoanaerobaculia bacterium
ACCGACGGCTCGACGGCTCGCCTGACCGGCGGACTCACGGTGTCACCTGCGGCAACGCCTCCGGCAAAATGAATTTCCACTACTCGTACCGCAGCGCCTCGATCGGATTCAGCTCGGCGGCTCTCGCGGCCGGGTAGATCCCGAAAACGAGGCCGACGGTGACCGACACTCCGGTCGACAGCAGCAGCGAGCCGATCGTGATCACGGTCGGCCAGCCCGCGTATGCCGCGACCAGTCGCGCCAGGACGATGCCGATCACGATGCCCGTCAGGCCGCCGATGGCGCTGAGGGTGAACGACTCGATCACGAATTGGGCCCGGATGTCGATCTTGCGCGCCCCGAGAGCGCGGCGGACGCCGATCTCGCGAGTCCGTTCCATAACGCTGGCCAGCATGATGTTCATGATGCCGATCCCGCCGACCAGGAGTGAGATGCCGGCGATCGAGCCCATGACAATGCTGAAGATCCGCTGGGTCTTTCGGCTCTGCTCGAGTAGCGCCTCCGGAATGACGATCTCGTAATCATCAGCGCCGCCGTGCAGGCGATCGAGCAGCGGGCTGATCAGTTCCGCTGTTGCTCTGGTCGACACGCCTTCCTTGACTCGAACCAGCAATTCGTCGACCGGGGCATCGAGCGGATCGCGCTCGAACTTCCGCATTGCCGTGGACACAGGCATCCAGATTTCTTGGGCCGCCGTACCGGCCGGGATACCGCGGGCATCCGAGTCCGCGGCAGGGTCGCCACCGAGTATGCCGACCACCTCGAGCCAAAGGTCATTGACCTTGAGCTGCTTGCCGACGGCTGGTCCGAAGCCGAAGAGATCGCGCCGGACATCGCCTCCGATCAGGCAGACTTGCGCGTGCTCGCTCTCGTCGCGGGCATCGAAGAAGCGGCCTTCGGCCAAGTCGACGGCGGCCATCGAGGCGTAGCGCGAGGAGACGCCGAAGACTTTCCCCTTCGTCTTCCCCTCGGGCGAGAGGATCTTGTACGCCTTGACTTCGACGCGCGGCAGAGCGAGCTCCGCGTTCGGCACGGCCTCGAGGATCGCTTCGCCATCGCGCATCGAGACGCCCAACGACTTCTTTCGCAGCTCGGCCCGGTCCTCCGGCTTGACCACCTTGGCACGAACGAGAACGTTTTGCAGACCGAGGCGACCGATGGCATCGAGGGCCTGCTTCTCGCCGCCGGCGCCGATCGACAGCATGGCGATAACGGCACCGACGCCGAAGATCATCCCAAGCATCGTCAGCGCCGTCCGCAGCTTGTGGCGGGCGAGGTTACTGACGGCCGACTGCAGCGTCTCGAGGTGGTTCATGACGATGGCAGAGACCTTCCGCCCTTCCCCTCCCCTTTCGCTTTCTCGTCGCCCGAAGCGGCAGGGGCAACGAGGGCGAGTTGATCGCCTCGGCTCAAGCCCTGGGTCACGACGACGCGGCCGGCCGAGGAGGCCGCGATCGTCACAACCATCGGCTCGAAACCAATTCCTCGCCGGCGGTAGACGATGGTCTTCCCTTCTTTTTCGAATAGCGCCTGCCGCGGGATCGAGAAGACCTTCGTGCGATTGTCGAGCTCGAGCTGAGCGCGGACACGAGTACCCGGTTTCATAATCCTGGGATCGGTGCGATCGAGCTCGATGGTGACGCCGAAGTACTGAACGGGCACACCGCGCACTCGCGGACGGGCCAGTTTGTCCATCTGCGCGATCTTGCCTCGGTAGACCGCACCGGGCTGTGAATCGAGACTGATCTCTGCTTTCTGACCGACCGCGATCCCGGAAGCGTCGGCTTCAAGGACGTACACCTCTGCCTTCATGGTGCTGAGATCGGGGATCTCGCCGAGGGCTCCGCCCGGCCAGATCGTTGCACCCACGCGCGGCACGTCTCCGCGCCAATCGCGCGTCAGGACCAGGATGCCATCGTACGGAGCTCGGAGCTCGAGCGAGCTCAACCCCTTCTCGGCGTTACGAACCTTGAGATCGGCCTTGTGCTGATCGATGGCCACGAGGTCGCGATCGGCGCGGAAGATTTTCTCGCGCACGCCCAGAACGCTCACGGCGTGATCGCGTCTCTCGCCAGCCAGGGTCTGGTCGACCTCGGACTCGACGCGCTGGTAAAGCGAGAAGATCTCGGCGTCATCGAATCGGAAGCGCTTCGCCGATTCCACCTCGGTCCGCGCCTGATCGGCATCACGCAGAAGATTCGTCTTCGTGGTCGACGCCTCGGAGGACGTCTTCGTCAACTTATTGACCGCCGTCTGCCGATCCTCGTTCCCCGCCACGAGCAGACTCCCGAAATCAGTCGCATCGAAACGCACCACCAGGTCGCCCTTCCGCAACTGCGTTCCATCAGGTGCGATCCATGCGATTTGCAGGCCCCCCGGCGCTCCGATCGGCGCCGTGAGTGGCATCGCCGTTTGAGCCTTCAGATTCCCCTCGGCCGTCACGCGCCGAGAAAAGACGCCCGGCTGCACGGTATAGAGCGGCACCGTGCCGGACTTCGCGGAGCCGAAGGCGAGCCAGAGCACGACCCCAGCGATCGAGACGCCGGCCGCCACGATGCCCCAGACCGCGACGAGGCGAGTGCGCGACGTGCGCAGCTCGCCCTCGCCCGCCCGATCGCGTGGGGGTACCGAGGGTGGCGCCACGAGGTCAGAGGCGGTCATGTTTTTGGCACATCCTGCGAGCCGTCACGAGCGACAAGCACGCGATCGCCGGGCGAGAGACCGCCCAGCACCTCGACCGAAGTCGCATTCAACTGGCCCAGACGCAGCGGTCGCTCCTCAACGGAGACTAGGCCGCGGCGCCATGCGATTGGGCCACGCGCCGAGAGAAACACCGCCTTGCGCGGGATCAGGAGAGCGTTTCGAGTCCGTCCCAGCTCCACGGTCCCCTGGAAGCGCATACCGGGCCGCATCTTCGCAGGATCGGTCCGATCGATCCGGATTTCCACATGCAGTACCTTGAGCGGATCGCGCGTGAGCGGTTGCTGCTGGACCGTCCGTGCGGCGCTCACGATCGTCCCGGCAAACTCCTCGTCGGGGTGGGCATCGAGCCGGAAGGTCACGCGTTGCCCGACAGCCACGCGTCCGGCATCGACTTCATCGACGTCGCCCTTGGCCTTCATCCGCATGAGATCGGGGATTTCGATCACCCGCTCGCTGCGCCAGCAACTATCGCCGACCTTCTTCTTCTCGCCTCCGCTTCGACTGCTGCTTGTGGCGTAGATAATCGTGCCGCTGCGTGAAGCGACGACGGTCATCCGGGCAATCGCATCCTGAGCCTGCCGCACGATCGCCGCAGCCGCCTGCTGCTTGCTTTCCAGAAGACGAATCTCCGCGGCAGCGGCGTGCTCGAGAGCCTCGAGCCGGGCGCGGACGGCCTCGGTCTCGTACTTCGCCAAGGCATATTCGAGCTCGATCTCCTTCCGCTCCTTCACACCACTCAACACCGGCGGCGCCTGCAGCTTCAAGCCCGACTTCCGCAGCCTGGCCTCGGCCTCGGCAAGCTTCAGCTTCTCGTCCTCCCGCCGTAGGATCAGGTCCGCGCGCTTCTTCTCGATCTCCTTACGCGCCTGCTCGCCTTCGGCGCTTTTCTCTTCCAGACGCTTCTCAAGATCCGTGGTATCGAACCCCAGCACCGGCGCTCCTTTCTTCACGTCCGAACCCTCAGGCGCCATCATCCGGATCTTGAACTGCCACGTGTCGTTGATCTGCGGAGGTCCGATGCTGTCCGAATCGACCGCCGCAAGCGTACCGTTCACTTGCACTCCGTTGACCAGATCTCCACGCCGCGCTGGAACCCACTCCCCTCGCCGGTCTGCGGCGAGTTTATTGCGAAGCGTCCATCCGCCTATGAGAAAGAGGGCGGCAATCGTCAGGGTGATGGCTGCGCGGAGGCGGACCCGGAGAGTGGTCTCAGCCATGCGACCTCCCCGGTGCCACCGACTCGAGACGATCGTTCTCGCGAAGGCCTCCCAGAACGACGCACTGCTGAGGATTGCATGGGCCGAGGGTGACCTTTACTCGCCGGCCGCCGGCCAGCGCCGCCTCCGGCTGCGCGCCGGAGAGGTTGAGAGCTGCGCGCGGAGCGAGGAGCACACCGTCGCGCGATTCGCGCAGCACAGTGACGCGCGCCGATAGTCCGGGCCGCATTCGCGACGGGTCAAGACGATCGAATGCGACCACGACCTTGAATGCCCGCCGCAGCGCTCCTCGCGCGCTCTCCTGCGCGATCGCCGAGATGCTTGCGATGCGCGCCGAAAAACGGAGGTTCGGATAGGCATCGAGCACGACGGTCGCGGGCATGCCGGCGGCGATCTTCCGATCGTCGACGTCGGCAAGCGCGGCCGCCACCTGCAGCGAATCGGGCTCGGGGATCAGAACTAGAGGGAATCCGACCCAGACGGCGTCGCCGGTCTCGAGCTTCCGCCCTTCCCACGGGATGTCGCGAACGACCACGATTCCGTCGCGCGGTGCGTGCAAGTTGAGCGCCTGGATCGCCGTCTCCGATTGCGCCAGCTCGCGGCGTGCCTTCTCGAGGTTGATGAGCAGATTGCTCCGGTCGGCCCGGATCGACTCCCGTTGCGAAGCGAGCACGTCGCGAGCCTTTGCAAGCTCGACATCGGCGCGCCGAAGCTTCGTCTGCCGGTCCTCGAAATCGCGAGCCGAGACGATCTCGCGCGGGACCGCCGCCTCGACCTGCGCCTTCTGCGCGTCAACCCTTTTCGATTCCAGATCGAGCAGCTTCCCCAGGAGATCGGCGGCCCACTCCGATTCCTTCTGCTGCAACTCCTGCTTGGTTTGCGTCACTCGTTCGCGCTTGGTATCGAGATCGCTCGCAAACGCACCGTTGTCAAGCTCGACGACCCGCTCGCCCTTCTTCACTTCCGCGCCGTCGGTGGCGATCCACTTGATTGACGTCTGCCAGCTCGGAAGCGGTGGAACGGTGATGCTCTCGCCGCGGGCGGCCTCGAGCTCGCCGGTCAGCACTTGTTCGCTTCGGAAAGCGCCACGGCTGACCTGCAGAGCGCGGTTCGTTGCCGCCGGCCCTCCGCTGGACGAGCCGGAAAAGGCGCGCAGCAACAGCAGAGCCGAAAGGACAAGGGCAGCCACTCCGCCAAAGAGTCGAAGTTTCATTTTCTCGTGAACAACGCTCTCGCTTGGACGATTCACCGGTCAGTGAAGTAAGGCTTGTCAACACTCGATCCCATTCCTGCGTAGAAACCATGATCTTCGTGTTAAGGTTGGCCACCCTCGATTCGATCCGGGCCGGCTTGGCTGGCCCATGGCCTTTGGGGTCCACGTAGTTACGGTTCACCTTCCCGGCGGAAAACGGAATGCTGCTGACAGGACTGGTCACATTGCTGACGATGATGGTGCTGAGCCCGGGGCGCGAACAGAGCAAAGCGGATCGATACCCGCAGGTCGAGCGGCCGGCGCAGAAAGACCGCATCCTGATCGTGGCGCCGCACATCGACGACGAAGCCATTGGCGCCGGCGGCTACGCGGCCGATGCGCTCGCCGGCGGGGCCGAGGTTTACGTCGTCTTTCTGACCGCCGGCGATTGCAATCGCATCTCGGCGCGGCTCCTTCACAAGACCCTCGAGCCGACGCCGTCGAACTTTCTGTCCGTGGGCCGCACGCGTATTGCGGAGGCGGGACAAGCGATGGCCGCACTCGGCGTACCGAAGGATCACTTCTTCGTGCTCGGCTATCCCGACCGCGGGCTGCAGACGATCCTTCGCAATCCGAACGCCATAGTCCGTTCTATCGGCACACGCGAGAACGCCGTTCCCTACGCCCAGGCCCTGTCGCCCGGCGCCCCCTACACGCTCGAACGCCTCAAGGCCGACGTGGCTCGCGTCGTGACCATCACCCAGCCGACCATCGTCATCGCCCCGGTGCCGTTCGATCGCCATCCCGACCACAGCGCCGCCGCGGCGATCACGGACATCGTGCTCGCAGATCTCAACCTTCGTCCCCAGCGCCTCGGATACCTCGTCCACTCCGCCTGGATGATGAAGTCGTGGGTCCCGCGACCGAATGGCGCTCTGCTCCCGCCGGCACGGATGCAGGCCTTCTCCTGGGCCACGTATCCGCTCTCGCCGCGCGCACAGAAAACGAAGGATCGCGTGCTTCGGACCTACAAGAGCCAGCGTCCCTACGTGTTTCTCCTCCGCAATCAATTCGTCCGGACGAACGAGTTGTTCTTCATCCACCAGGAAGCGACGGCCGCGGAGACGACATACGTCCCTGTGAGCAACCGGCCCGACTGGGAACCCGCGCGATAACGCAGGCGGCGAAGAATCTCGCGCCTAGATCGGACCGATCCGTCCGATCCGTCTGATCAGCCCGACACAACCCGTTTGCAGCCTTTTCACATCGGGCCCGCATCAGCGATGGGCTACAATGACGGCATTCATGACCTCGCTACACCTCCGCGACCTCGACGGCTTGCCGGTCGGGCCTGACGATCGCTTCGCGCTGCACGAGCGAGCGGCCGCAGGATCGAGCTTCGCCAGCGATGTGCGTCATGGCCTCACGGCAAAGCCGAAAACGCTGCAGCCCCAATATTTCTACGACGATCTCGGCTCCGCGCTATTCGAAGCCATCTGCCACCTCCCCGAGTACTACCCGACTCGGTGCGAGACCGAGATCCTCACGGAAGCCGGTGACGCGATCGCGGACGCCTTCGGCCCATGTTCACGGCTCGTCGAGCTCGGGAGCGGTAGCGCGCGAAAGACGCGGCTGCTGATCGAGCGCATCCTCGAACGGCAAGACGAGCTTGAATACATCCCCGTCGACATCGATCCCGGCGTCCTGCGGGCCAGCGCACGAGACCTGCTGAGCGAATTCCCAGGGCTCCGCGTCACCGCCGTCGCAGGCGACTTCCGCAACCCGGGCCGCACACTTGCCAACCTCCTGCCGCCCGCGCGCCGCGGCGAGCGGACGGTGATGTTGTTCCTCGGTTCGAGCATCGGCAACCTCGACGAAGCGGCCGCGATCGATCTGCTCGCATCAGCCCGAGGGGTTCTCGCCAGCCGCGATGCGTTCTTTCTCGGTGCCGACCTTCGTAAGTCGAGGGACATCCTCGAGCCGGCCTACGATGACGCCCTCGGCGTCACGGCCGCTTTCAACCTCAATCTGCTGGCGCGAATCAATCGCCAGCTCGGCGGACATTTCGATCTCGGATCGTTCGCTCACCGCGCGCTCTACGACCAGCAGCTCGGACGAATCGAGATGCATCTCGTCAGCCGAGGCGCACAAACGGTGCGCATCGACGCCATCAACATCGAGATCGCTTTCACCGAGGGCGAGACCATCCACACCGAGAGCTCGTACAAATACGACGGCGAGACACTCGCGCGCCTCGCCGCCGCGAGCGGATTCGCGATCAGCCAGCAATGGACCGACGCGAAGGGCTGGTTCACGGATGTGCTTTTGACTTGATAAGCGAGAATGCACGGCCCTCCTTTCGGGTTGTTGTGGTCCGCTCGGATGAGTACAATTCGCCTCTCGTGCTGGGGTAGCTCAGTTGGTTAGAGCGCCTGACTGTGGATCAGGAGGTCGGCGGTTCAAGTCCGCCCCTCAGTACCATTTCCTTCCGCCTTCCGCGGTTCCCTCCGAGGCCTCATAAATGTCCGAGACCGTCAAGCCTCGAATCTCTCGCGGACTCCGCGATCTGCTTCCCGATCAGATGCTCGCCCGCCAGCGGATCATCGACACGGTCCGCGGCGTCTACGAGCTCTACGGCTTCGTGCCCCTCAGCACGCCGGCGATCGAATACCTCGACGTTCTCTCCGGCAGCGCCGGCCAGGAAGCGCAGGAATCGATCTTTCGCGTCAGCAACCCGGAAGACGAAGCCCTCGGCCTCCGCTTCGATCTCACCGTTCCGCTGGCCCGAGTCGTCGCGCAATACGCCGACCTCCCCCGCCCGTTCCGCCGCTATCAAGTCTCGCCGGTGTGGCGCGCCGACAAGCCGGACAAGGGACGGTTCCGCGAGTTCACGCAGTTCGATCTCGACTCCGTCGGCACCGTCTCCGAGATCGCCGACACCGAGATCATCGCCGGCATGTGCGATTCCCTCTCGGCGCTCGACGCCGGCGAATACCAGGTCCGTTTCTCCAGCCGGGCCATGCTCAATCTGCTCCTCGACTTCGCCACCATCCCGGCGGAGCAGGGCGGCGACGTCTTCCGCGTTCT
>DASQGS010000467.1:0-12336 GCA_035632455.1 Thermoanaerobaculia bacterium
CCATTCCAACAGTTCCCATTCGGACCATGCGGGACCTGTCCGGACGGGGCAGCACCGCACACAACATTCGTCATGAATTTCGCTACTGTCTTCAACCCCAATGGCGGGGTTTTCGTCTACGTCCCATCGGAGCATGTGCCAGAGATCGCGTTCGATGCGCGTATCGTCGATCTCTCACGGGAGTCGCTGACCTGGGGAACAGAGATTCCGGTCATCTCTGAGAGCGGGGCCTACACCACGTCAATCAGACTGATCGGCATTCCAACCGATCCCCGCTTCAGGCTCATGTTGCGGATCTACGATTTCGACGGCGTGGACGGTGTCCAGGTGCGAGTTCGCGTCTTCACCGAGGCGGACGTGATCCTCGCCGACCAGACCCTCGCAATGAGAAAGCCGGCCGGCGATCAGCCGTTCCCTTTTGCTGGGTATCCTGCAACTGTTCAGGTCGATCTTACGGGTCTCGTGGCCGGCTCGACCGGCCGGGCCCGAGTTGAGATCGATCCCATCACCCCAGGCCTTCGTTTCTGGGCATTCGTCTCGGTCACGCACGATGAGACGCAGCACGTTACATTGATCACGCCACATTGAAAGCGCCGTAGGCGCGATTGAAATTGGTGACCCTACCCGGTCAACCGCATCGTCAACGCCGGCGAATCAGCGGTGAGGTGGACTCCCGGTTGGAGCTCGATCCCATCCTCAGCGTCCGCGCTTTCACTGCCGCCGAGGAGGAGGAAGAGGCGTGCGAGGTCCTTGAAGCCCGCGTGCTCGCCTTCGATGTGCACGTTTCCACCTTCAATGCGGATCGTGATCGGGGATCGCTTCAGTCCGTCGAGCGCCATCATGGCAAGGTCGTAGTTCATTCGTCCTCTCCTCGGTAGACGACGGAGTTGCGGTCGGTCTCGTGAAGGACGATCTGCTGCAGCGCGCCGTGATCGATCGCCGGCGCGAGTTGCTGCCAGAACGCGCGAGCGAGGTTCTCAGCCGTCGGGATCACGCCTCGAAGAAAGTCGACGTCCTCATTGAGGTTCTTGTGGTCCACTCTGTCGATCACCCGCTCGCGCATGAGATCCTTGAGTCGCTTCAGATCGATCACCATGCCGGTCTCGGGATCGATCCTCCCCTGAACACTCACCTCGAGGTAGTAGTTGTGCCCGTGGCCGGAGGGGTTGTCGCACTTGTCGTAGACGCGCCGGTTCCAGGCAGCGTCGTAGCTCGGATTGTGAAGACGGTGAGCGGCGGAGAAGCTGAGGCGTGCGGTGACAATCATGGATGGACCTTCCGTAAGGAACGCGCCACGGACGTCAGATCAGCTCCTGTCCGGCAGAATTCACGGCTCGCTTTCTGGCGATGCTACCGAGGCCGTCGTAGGCGGCGTACTTGTAAGCCTCGCCGAGAGTCGGGAAATTGAAGACGCTGTCGATGAAAGCGTGGATGGTCTCGCCGAACTGCATGACCATCATGCCGACGTGCAGAAGCTCCGAGGCGTTCTCGCCTACGATATGGACGCCCACGAGCTTCAGCGATTCCGTCTCGAAGACGAGCTTGATCATTCCCCGGGTGTCGCCGACGATCTGACCGCGGGCGTTATCGCGGAAGTAGGCGCGCCCGACTTCGCAGGCCATGCCCTTGGCCTTGCAATCCTCTTCGGTCATGCCGATGGTCGCGATCTCCGGGATCGTGTAGATCGCGTATGGAAGGATCTTCGCCACGGCAGTCTTGTACTTGAGATCGAAAGCATGAACCATCGCCACGCGCGCCTGCTCCATGCTCGTCGAGGCGAGGGCCGGGAAGCCGATCACATCGCCGGCGCCGTAGATGTTCGGCACGTTGGTCTGATAATTCTCGTTGACCAGAAGGAGACCGCGGTTGCCGGTCTTGACACCGACGGCATCGAGTCCGAGGCCGCCGACGTTGCTGCTGCGCCCGGCGGCATAAAGGACCTTCTCGGTGCGAAGCGTCGAGCCATCCTTGAGTGTCATGGTGATGCCGCCGTCGGCCTTGACGATGGTGTCGACATCGACGCCGAGGTGCAGGACCACGCCGAGGCGGTTCTGCAGCTCGCCGAGAAGAACGCGCATGATCTCGCGGTCGATGTGCGGGAGGAGAGTCGTGCGGCCGTCGAGGAGATGAACCTCCACGCCGAGCGCGGCGAAGATCGCGGCGTACTCGCAGCCGATCACGCCGGCGCCGACGACCGCGAGGCTTGCCGGGATGGTCTCCATGCGCAGGATCGTGTCGCTGTCGCAGACCGACTCATCATCGAACGGCACATGATCGGGACGATACGGGCCGGAGCCGGTGGCGAGAAGGATGATCTCGCCGCGCAAGTGTTCCTCGCCGACGGCGTTTCGAACGGCGACGTCGTTCGCAGATAACAGGCGCGCATCTCCCTGATAACGGTCGATGTCGTGCCGGCGGAGATTCTCGTCGATGCGATGCCACTCCTTCTCCACGACCAGATGCCTCCGGTACATGAAGTCGGCGATGGTGATGTTGCGCTTGAATGAGACGTCGACCGCGGACGAGAAGCCGCGCTGCCGGAAGCCGGAGAGGTGCAGCGCCGATTCGCGGAGGGTCTTCGACGGGATGGTGCCAGTATTGACGCAAGCACCGCCGAGCACCGGCTCGCGCTCGATCATGGCCACACGCTTGCCGAACCACGCAGCCTGCGCCGCGCCCTTCTCGCCGGCCGGGCCGGAGCCTATTACGATCAAATCGTATTCCATGGGTTAGCCGAAGTCCGAAATTGAAAATTGAAAATTGAAAAATGGCTAGTGCCGCGTGCGCTCTTTCAATTTTCAATTTTCAATTCAAAAGACCATCAATGAGTGAACGGGCACGCCCGCCAATTTCTGGCGTCCGTCGAGGAAGCTGAGCTCGATGACCGTGGCGAAGCCGACGAGCGTGGCGCCGAGGTCACGAACGAGCCCGGACGCCGCTGCAGCCGTGCCGCCGGTGGCGAGCACGTCATCGACGACGATGACGCGATCATTCGCCGTGAGCGCGTCGTCGTGAATCTCCAACGCGTCGGTGCCGTACTCGAGGACGTATTCATTGCGACGCGTGGTCCAGGGCAGTTTGCCCGGCTTGCGGATCGGCACGAAACCGACGCCCAGGATGCGCGCGACGCAGCTCCCGAAGATAAACCCGCGCGATTCGATCGCCGCGACGCGCGTAATTCCCGCATCGCGGTACGGCTCGGCGAGCCATTCGACCGATCGCGCGAGAGCCTCCGGCGAGTGCAACAGCGGCGTGATGTCCTTGAAAATGATCCCCGGCTTCGGAAAGTCTGGGACATCGCGAATAAAGTCTTTCAGTTCTTCGACCGTCTTCATCATCCTCAAAATTTCACGTCGAAATCACCGTACTTCCCGGTGAACTCCCGTGTCTCCTGATCGATTTTCGTAACTTCGGCGTAGCGCGGCCCTTCCTTCAACTCTTCGATCCACTCGTCGATGTCCTTCTTCTCCCCTTCCACGACGGCCTCGACATTCCCGTCGCGGCTGTTCTGGATCGAGCCCTTCAACCCCAGCCGCCGCGCCACCCGCGTCGCGAAGAAGCGATAGCCTACGCCCTGCACCTTCCCGTGGATCCTGAGAATCCGCAATTCCTTCATCCAACAGCCTTTCTAAACAGGGTGGGATTCTACGTCATCCTGAGCCGCGTAGACGGCGAAGGATCTCAAGATGGCAGGGTCTGTGCCAAGGAGATCCTTCGCCGCGCTTCACCCCTTCGGGGTTTCGCCGGCTCAGGATGACGTGGGGCTCCCCTACTCCCGGAACCCGAACTTCCCCACCAGCGGCACGAACTCGGCGGTGCCGCAGTCCTCGATCTGGATTCTCGTCCCGACGCGTGTGACCCGCGCGAGCCGCTGACTCTTTCCGGCGCCGATCGGGATCACCATCTTTCCCGTCCGGGCGAGTTGCTGCACCAGCGGCTCCGGGACCTCCGGCGCTGCGGCGGCTACGATGATGCGATCGAACGGGGCCTGGTCCGACCAGCCGTACGTGCCGTCGAAGACCTTTACGGTGGCGTTGTAGATCTTCATCTCGCGAATCAGCTCGGCGGCGCGAAGCGCGAGGTCATTGATGCGCTCGATCGAGTAGACCTTCGCGCAGAGCTTCGACAAGACAACGGCCTGGTATCCGGTTCCGGTGCCGATCTCGAGCACCTTCTCCGTTCCCTTCAGCTCCAGCAGTTCGATCATTCTCGCCACGATGTACGGCTGCGAGATGGTCTGCTTCGATCCGATCGGCAGCGCCGACGCGCCGTAGGCTTTCTCCACGACGACCGACGGCACGAAGAGGTGGCGCGGCACCTCGCGCATGGCCTGAAGGATCCGCTCGTCGCGAATGCCGCGTTTCGCCACGTGCTCGTCGACCATGCGCGCACGCAGGCGGGCGTGCTCGCGGCGGTCGGGGGCCGGGCGAGGCTCAGATGATCTTTGCGATGTGGTCAAGCATCTCCTCGAGCGGCTTGAGCTTCGGAATCGATGCGTGGTGCGTGAGGTCGAGATGGAGCGGCGTGATCGAGACGTAGCCGTTCTGGACGGCATCGATGTCCGTGCCCTCTCCAGGGTGCCACATCGGCGGCTCGCCACCGATCCAGAAGTATTTCCGCCCGCGAGGATCGAGCCGCTCGATGACTCCCTCGGAGTAGATCCGCTTGCCCAGCTTGGTGATCCGCACTCCGGCAAACTCTGCGACCGGGAAGTTCACGTTGAGGATGATGGCCGGATCGCGATCGCCGGCCAGGATGTGGCGCGTCAACTCGGCCGCCAAGACGGCGCAAGGGTCGAATGAGAAGTGCTCGCCGACTGATGCGGAGAAGGCGATCGATGGGATGCCCAGCAGAGCGCCCTCGAAGGCCGCGGAGATCGTGCCGGAGTAGGTGACGTCATCGCCGAGGTTCGGCCCGAAGTTGATCCCCGACACGACGATGTCCGGGCGGCGGTCCTTGAGGAGGCTCAGAACGGCGAGATTCACGCAATCGGTGGGCGTGCCGTCGACGACCCACTCGCCCTCCTGGACCTGAAGAAGCCTCAGCGGGCGGTTGAGCGTCAGGGCGTGCGAGGCCGCGCTCTGCTCGCGGTCAGGCGCCACGATGAGCACCTCGCCGGCGTCGCGCAAGGCATCGGCCAGCTTGCGCAGCCCCTCGCTGTAGATGCCGTCATCATTGGTCACGAGGATGCGCGCGGGCATGATGCGCATCGTAACAAAACTCTCTTACATCCCCACTTGCGCCAGTGCGTTGCGGATCTCGCCCTGCTCGGCTTCGATCTGGGCTCGGACCTTCTGGAAGCGACCGTCGCTGGCGAGATAGCGGAAGAGCGGGTTCGCGAGGAGGTAGCTCGCCGTCGGCTCCTTCCGCTGAACGGCCTTCTCGAGCGAGGCGATGACGTTCTTCGTGTCCGCGGACATGGCGTAGACCTCGGCCGCGCACGAGTAGTAGTCGTCGCCCGGCACGGAGCCGTCGTGCGCCGTGGCCAGCTCCTTCGCCGCGACCGCCGGCGAGCTCTTCTGCGCCGCGAGGTAGGCCTGGAGCAGATGGTAGCCGTACTTCGGATCGAGCTCCTCGAGCTTCTTCAGCTCGATCTCGGCGATAGGAGTCGAGTGCCGGAGGACCGAGATCCTGCCGATCTTCAATGACAGCGCCGGGTTCTTCGGCACGTTGACTTCGATGTCGTAGTACTTGTCGATCGCGCTCTCGATCTTCCCCTGAGCCACGAGGAGGTCCGGCTCGTGGACCGCGACCTTCGCCTGATTCTGCCGGCCGAGCTTGTCGAGTACCGCACCAACGCGCGCCGTATCCCCAGCCGCGACGGCATATCGGCCGACGAGATTCAGGGCGTCGAGATCATTCGGATTCTTCTTGAGAATCGCGCCGATTCCTCCGAACGCCGCGACGAGATCGCCGGTGGCGAGGCTGGCCCGTGCGATCAGGCGCCCCGCGTCGACGTTGTTGGGATCGAGTGCGGCGACCTGACGAGCCGAGTCGATGGCGTCCTTCTCGTTCCCCTCGGCCGAGAAGCGCGTCATCGCGAAGAGCTGCGCGGCGAGAAATTTCGGATCGGCTTTCAGGGCAGCGCGCAGGGGCCCTTCGATTTTGTCCTTTCCGAGGTTTGCTGCCTGAGCCGCGACCGCGTCGGCAAATGCGTTGCATGCATCCGTGGCCGGAGGCGTGTGCGGAGCAAGCTTCAGATCCGACGCAATCCAACCGATCAATGCATTGATACCGCTGGCGGAATCAAGCAAAGCCGCTGGCTGACCGGCAACGGGTTTCGCCCCACCGGTCGCCGGAATAATCTCCGGACCTGCGGCGCCGGCGCGCAGGCTGGCTGAGTAGCTCGAGGCATCCGGCGCGGCCGGGGAATCGACGATCTTCACCTCGGGAAAGCTGCGGAGAATCTCGATGGTTGCCAGACGGATGGCGCTTGCGCGATCGGCCAGCGCCGGATCGGTTCCCTCCGTCGTGAGCGGCGCCACGAAGACCTTTCGCGGCGTGGCGATCGTCGCGGGCGGAAGCGCGGCACGAGCCTGCGTCCGGGGTTGCGATCCCCGTGCCGGCTCGCTGCGGGAGCCTCGCAGGTAGAGGAAGAGGCCCGCTCCTCCCACAACGACCACGAGGCCGATCAACGCGGCAACGAGCCCAAGCGAGCTCCCGGCCTTCTTCGTTTGGGCGGCAGGGGCAGCGCCGGCACGCTTGTCCTGAATCTCCGGCGCCGCTTCGACGACCGGCTCGGGTGGCGTGGACCCGGCCTCCGGTTCCGCGGCGACGATCGTGTAGAGCTTGACGCCCGCCTTCGCGCCGGCGTCCCGAAGGCGGACGTTGCCTCGCCCCTCTTTTACGAATGCCTCGGAGATGTACAGCTTGAGCGCCGGAAGCTGCTGCAGGGCCTCGGTTCCCTTCGCAACCGCCTCGCCGACAACCTGTCCCTCGCGCGTCGTCACGTCGCCGGCGTGCAACAGCAGACGCACCTGCAGCCCGTCGTCACTGTTCACGAAATCGAACTCGCCCTTGCGCGCGGCCTCGAGCGCGTTCTCGATGCCCGGCAGCTCAGCGACCATGCGAGGTCCGAAGGGATCGACAACCTGGCCATCGAAGAGATAGACCGACTCGCCGAGGACTTGCTGCATCCGCGACGCGGCCCTGGCGCCGAGCTGCGGATCGCGTGCGACCAGCTCGTCGTAATTGGCGATGTCCGCGAGAAGCAGAATCGAATGGCGCATCGCCGATTGCGCGGCCGGTGCGGCGGCCGTGGCGGCATGCGAGGCGAGCTCGGTGGCGAACTTCGCGGCATCAGGATCGGCCTTGGCGATCTCGTCGCAGATCGCTTTCGCCTCCTTCTGTCGCCGCATCGGATCCTTGAAAAGGCATCGGCCGAGGACGGAAAGCACCGCGGAATCGATGGTCGAGTTCAGCGCCTTCGGCGACGGCGGCTGCTCTTCGACGATGCGACGGGCGACGTCGGCCGGAGCGCCCTGGAACGGCAGCTTTCCGGTCGCCATCTCGTAAAAGACCATGCCGAGGCAGAAGATATCGGTGCGGGCATCAGCCGGCGGCTGGCCGGTGATCTGTTCCGGGGCCATGTAGGCAACGGCCCGAGCCTCGCTCCCCTTCTGCTGGAACGCCGTCGGCTGGCCCTCCCGCTTCGTCAGATTGCTGAGGTTGAAGCCGACGATCTTCAACTGCCCGGATGGCGTGACCAGGAGCGTGTCGCCGCCGATATTGCCGTGGACCAGATTTTTCGAGTGAATGAATCGAAGCCCGTCGGCAGCCTGGTAGGCCAGCCGGAAGAACTCCGATTTGTCGAGGGCTTTGCCGGCCAGCCGCTTCCAGATCGGCAACCCCTCGACGAGCTCAGTGACGAGCACGAGGTTGTCGCCGGCTTGAGCGACCTCCTGGACCGCGGCCAGCGACGGATGGAACAGCGTGGCGGCCTGGCGCACGTCGCGGACCAGCGCCTCGCGCTTCGCCGGCTCGCGGGGAAGCTGGCGGCTGAGGAACTTGATCGCAACCGCCTTGCCGCTGCGAACATCCTCCGCCTGCCACACCGTGCTGCGTCCCGCGTCTCCCAGCCGGGCGGTCAGCCTATAGTTGAGCAGCGTGCTGCCCGGGGCGATGACTTCCACATTCGAAGACATTGACAGGAATTATACGGGGTCGGAGCTTGCATCCCGAATAGGAGCGCTCATCCGATATGAACGAGATCCGCGCCGCCGTCGACGGTCTGGCCGGCTGTGACGAAGATCTTGTCGACGACGCCTTCGATCGTGGCCTGAATCTCGTTCTCCATCTTCATGGCCTCGAGGATGAGAAGGCCGGTCCCTTTCTGCACGCTGTCGCCGGCGTTGACGAGGATGCGGACGATGCGGCCCGGCATGAGGGCCTTGATCAGGCCGCCACCGCCATGCTCGTCCTCGGCATGGCGGCGCTTGAGCGCGAGCGGGTCGATCAGCTCGACCTGAAACACGGCGTCCGGGAGAGTGATGGAGTGCTGGTTGCCATCGCGGTGGTGAATGATCGAGAACTGCGTTCCATCCTCGAGACGCAGTGAGCGGATGAATCGCCCGCAGTTCACGAGATCGGCGACGATCCACCGATCGCCGAGGCGGACTCGATAGTCCGGGCCGTGGCGCTCGACTTCGACCTCGATCTCCCTTCCTTCATGGCGGGCGATAAGTCTCACAGCCGGCCCTTCCCCGCGGCCTCGATGCGTCCAGCGCGCCGCCAAGGCGATTCCCGCTCGTCCGGGACCTGAACGAGCTGGGCCTCTTCAAACGCCAGGATCGCGGCCGCGACGATCGCCGCCTCGGCGTGCCCGGCGTTCATGCGCTCGAGGTTCATCAACGGAACGAGACGGTCGATGGTCCCGGTATCAAATCGCGCGGCGATGAAATCGGGATGTTCGACGAGATACGAGAAGAAAGGAATCGTCGTGTCGATCCCCTCCACCCGGTACTCCGTCAGCGCGCGTTTGAGGCGGAGGATCGCTTCCTGGCGCGTCGGGGCGTGGGCGATGAGTTTCGACAGCATCGGATCGTAGTGCACCGGGACGACGTAGCCGGTGTAGACGCCGTTTTCGTTGCGGATGCCCGGGCCTTGCGGGAGGTTCATGTAACGGATCAAGCCGGGCGACGGCGCGAATTTTCTGGCCGGGCTCTCCGCGTAGATCCGGCACTCGATGGCGTGGCCGTTCGGAGCGAGGCGGTCCTGCTCGACGGACAGCTTCTCCCCGCGAGCGATGCGAAGCTGCTCCTTGACGAGGTCGACGCCCCAGACCATCTCGGTGACCGGGTGCTCGACCTGCAAGCGCGTGTTCATCTCGAGGAAATAGAACTCGCGGTCCGGACCCATCAGGCACTCGATCGTCCCGGCCGAGTAGTAGTTGACCGCGGCCGCGGCTCGAATGGCCATTGCGCCGAGGCGGGAGCGAAGCTCTGCGTCGACCACCGGCGACGGGCATTCCTCGACGACCTTCTGGTGGCGGCGCTGGAGCGTGCACTCGCGCTCGCCGAGGTGGACGAGATTGCCGTGCTGATCGCCGAGGATCTGCACTTCGATATGGCGCGGCGACGGGATGAACTTCTCCGCGTAGACCGAACGGTCGCCGAAGAACGACTGCGCTTCGCTCTGCACGCGCTCGAACGCAGGGCGGAGATCTTCAACCCGCTCGACGAGGCGCATCCCCTTCCCGCCCCCGCCGGCGGCGGCCTTGATCATGATCGGCAGCCCGCTCTTGAGCCCGAATGCCTCGATCTCATCGAACGACTCGACCGGCTTGAGCAGGCCCGGCACGACCGGCACTCCGGCCGCCTGCATCCGCTGGCGAGCCTCGGTCTTGTTGCCCATGGCCTCGATCGACTCGGGCGACGGACCGATAAAGAGAATGCCCTCGTCGCGGCAGGCGCGGGCGAACGTAGCGTTCTCCGCGAGGAAGCCGTAGCCAGGATGGATGGCATCGGCGCCTGTGGCTTTGGCGGCATCGATGATGCGATCGATCCGCAGGTAGCTGTCGCGCGAGGCCGCAGGACCGATTGGCACGGCCTGGTCGGCATAGACGACATGGAGAGCGGCGCGATCAGGCTCCGAGTACACCGCGACGGTTCGATAGCCCAGCTCGCTGCACGCGCGGATCACGCGGACGGCAATCTCGCCGCGATTGGCGATCAGTACCTTCACGGCGCGCATTGTACCCGCGACACCGCGGTTTTTGGGGGCGGCAGGACGGGGTGCCTTGGATTGGGATCAAGCTACTTTCCGGCGATCCTCCGGTCATACTCGGCGGCACGATCGAGAAACGATTCGATGCCCCGTCCGATCGCGAGCTTCTCTCCGATCTCGGTGATCTTGTCGAAGTCGGCGCGAAGACGCTGCGCCTCCGCAATGTAGTAGTCGCGCAATCCGGTCTCGATCGCGAACTCGGGATACTTCTCGGAGAGGGTCCGGAGCCACTCCTCTACCTGCCGGCGGCGATCCTTGTCTCCCGCGCCCTTCTTCAGATCCTCGATG
The DNA here is from genome assembly GCA_035632455.1 of Thermoanaerobaculia bacterium. GTDB lineage: Bacteria > Acidobacteriota > Thermoanaerobaculia > Gp7-AA8 > Gp7-AA8 > DASQGS01. The sequence goes on from DASQGS010000467.1 coordinate 10,513, forward strand.
AGATTCGTGACGATGTCGCGAAGCAACGCGAGCCGCTGCTCGTCCGGCTGGGATGCATCCTCGGTCATATAAAGGTATTAGATTTGGTGCCCAAGGCCGGACTCGAACCGGCACGGCTTTCGCCACACGCCCCTCAAACGTGCGCGTCTACCAATTCCGCCACTTGGGCAGGCAAAACTGAAAAGAGCGAGGGTCTACTTTTTCACTGGAGCTGTCGGCGCCGCCTTGCCACCGCCCATGACCGATCCGCGGGGACGAGCCTGGAGGATCGCCAGCGTCATCGACGTGAGCACGAACAGCACGAAAAACGCCGTGGTCAGCTTGTGCAGTAAGGTCGTTGCGCCGCGAGCGCCGAACGCCGTCTGCGAGCCGCCGCCGCCAAACGCACCCGCGAGATCGGCACCCTTCCCCTGCTGCAGGAGGACGACGAGAATCAGGAAGATGCTGATGAGGACGTGCAGAACGACGAGCAATACGATCATGGATTCTCCGGGTTGGCTGATTCGACGGCTGAGAACCGGCCGGAGCGCGCAATTCTTCCCGGAAACGGCTCTGGCGTCAAGGGGTTGCGCGAAAGCGAACTGAGCTGAGGGCGCACAGCCGTGCGACCCTACATTCCCGCGTTGATCGCCAGGAACTTCCCTGAATCGAGACTCGCACCTCCGACGAGGTAACCATCGATGTTGCCGTTCGCGGCGAGGTCCGAGATGTTGTCAGGAGTCACGCTTCCTCCGTAGAGGATCGGTGCTTGCTGCCCGTACCGCGCCGGCCAGAAGCGCCCCAGCGACTCGCGGATCATAGCCACCGTCTCGGCGACCATCGCTCCGCTGGCATTCCGCCCCGTGCCGATGGCCCAGATCGGCTCATAGGCAACGATGACCTCGCGCGCCGATTCCAGCGCCTCGCTGGCCGCGGCTTTGATCTGGTCGGCGAGAAAGACAGAGACCCGGCCGGCCTCGCGAACCTTCAGGTCCTCACCGATGCAGAGCACCGGCGTGAGGCCTGCGTCGAGAGCCGCGGTCAGTTTCCGCGCGATCAGGGCATCGCTCTCGCCGAAAAGGTTGCGGCGCTCGGAATGCCCGATGATGACGTGGCCGACGCCGTGGTAGCGCAGCATCACGGGCGAGACTTCGCCGGTGAAGGCGCCCGAGGGTTTGTCGCCGCAGTTCTGCGCCGCGACGGCGGCGCGGGGCACGCGGTCCCGCACGAGGCGCACGACCTCGGGGACGTACAGGAACGGCGGCGCAACGACGAGCTGCCCGTTCCCTTCCCCAGCCTCGCCAAGGGCGTCGAAGTAGCGCTCGATCCCTTCGGGAGGAACATTCATTTTCCAGTTTGCAATCAGGTATCGGTTTGGCATGGCGCAAGTGTACAGAATCAGTGGGACGTAGTGGTCAGTGGTCAGTGGTCAGTGGCAGAACAGCGCGTGTCATTGAAAGCCGCGCAGACGGCAAAGGATCTCATGCGAAGATCGTGACTGATCGGTCCAATCCGTCTGATCCGTCGGACCATTCATCTCGCCTCGCCATTGCCGGCTGTGAAACGGTTCTTCCCCTGTCTCTTCGACAGATACAACCGCTCGTCGGCGCGGCGGATGAGGTCGGTGGCCGTGTCGTCGGCACTCTGAAAATCGGCGACACCGATCGAGACGGAGCAGACGACGGAGCTCTCCTCGTCCGTTGGTATCGCCAGGCTGCCGACGTGCGCGAGAATGCGCTCCGCGACGGCGCACGCGCCGGGCTGATCGGTGTGAGGAAGGATGACCGCGAACTCGTCGCCGCCGAAACGGGCGAAGGTATCGGGCGGGCGGAGGGTCTCGCGCAC
>DASQGS010000468.1:0-16333 GCA_035632455.1 Thermoanaerobaculia bacterium
CCTTCTGGCCGGCACCAAAAAGATTCCTCCGCTGAGCCCGGCGACCCCTCCGCCGCCCCGCGCGGAGCGGCCTCCGGCGCCCGAGCCGCCGCCTCAGCAGCCTGTTTTGCGACCGACGAGGCCTGTCGAGAAAAAGCGCGACACGGCCGAGGTCGCTATCGTCGACTCTCCCGGCGCGACGATGATGATGGAATGGAACGGCTTGCTCCTCTGCACCAGCGGCCCCCTCGAAGGGCAGCGTTTCATCATCGAGGATCAGGGCTTCTACATCGGTCGCGATTCCACGCTTTCTCAAGTTGTCGTCGCCGACAGCCGGATCTCGAAGCGGCATGTGCAGATCGTGCCGCGGAACGGGAAGGTGTGGGCGGTCGACCAGAGCTCGACGAACGGAACGTACCTTGCCCGTGCCCGCGACGAACGGATCAAGGAAGTGCAACTCTCCCGCGGCGACGAGATCATCCTCGCGGACGACGCCGCGACCTTTCGATACCAGGTTTGAGCCGGTGTGATCATGAGAACTGCCCGCTGCGCGATTGCGTTGGTTCTTGCAGGAGCGACGGCAGCCGTGCCGCTCGCGAGAGCCCAGACGTCAGGTCGTCTGCCGGGTTTGCGGGTGGCTCCGGGCGTGCCGCCGGTCAGTACCGCTTCGGCGGACTGCATTCTCCCGCCGGCGCTGCCGCAGCAGTGTGTCGACGGCGCCATCGGCAACGCGTCGCCTGATTCGTTCAATGCCCTGACCGCTGCCGAGGTCAACGCCATCGTGCAAGCCGCCGCGGCGTCCCTGGACACGAACACGATGACGGTCGCCGTTGTCGATCGCGCCGGACGCGTGCTCGCCCTCTTCCGCAAGCCCGGCGCCGATCCGGCCATGGACGATCAGGCTGTCGGCGTGGCCCGCACTGCCGCGTTCTTCAGCCACAACCAGGCCCCGTTGTCATCCCGCACCGTTCGGTTCATCAGCGGCATTCATTTCCCGCCCGGCATCACGAACACGCCGAACGCCGCGCTGTACGGAATCGAGAACACGAACCGAGGCTGTGATTTCAACGTTTCTTTCAACACCGGCAAATGCGTTCCGCGCGCCAGGTCGGCCAACGGTCTGCCGTGCAACGCTACTGATGCCAGCGGCTGCGGCCCGGGCATCGTCACCGGCAAGCATCAGCCGGCCGACAGCGATCCCACGGCCGTCAACGCCGGCGGCATTTCGCTCTATCGCATTCCGCCGTCCGGCCTGACTCAGGTGCAGCACGGCATCGTTACCGGCGGGAAGCTCGCCGGCGGAATCGGAGTCGTCGGTGTGCCGGGCGATTCGCAGCTCGCCGAGTTTGCCGCGGTCACCGGCGCCTTCGGGGCGCTCAATGCCAATGTTGGCGCGATCGTCCCGGTCCCGGCGTATCCGCTTCCAGACCCCGGCAACGTTTTCATCGACGGGCTGCGCCTCCCGTTCCTAGGTCCCGATCAGCGCCTGACGTTCGACCAGAACGGGCTGCCGAACGGGCTGAGGCGGCTCAGCGGCACGGCCGCGGGCAATGCAAGCGGCACGATGGTGGTTGCGGCGGCGAACGGCGGCTGCGCGGAGAACGAGTACCTGTCCGGCCCGGTGGCCGGCTCGCAGCTCTCGCAGTCCGATGTCGATGGCATCGTGCAGCGCGCCGTCAGCGCGTCGAAGCGGACGCGCGGCATCATCCGGCTGCCGCTCAACAGCTACGCGCGGATGGTCATGGCCGTGGCTGATCTCGATGGCTCGATCCTCGCGATCTACCGCATGCCCGACGCCACGGTGTTCTCGATCGACGTCGCCGTGGCGAAGGCGCGCAACGTCATCTACTTCAGCAGCAGTGATCCGCACGTCGCGAGCGATCTGCCGGGAGTCCCGAGCGGAGTCGCGGTGACGAACCGGACCATCGGCTTCGGCGCGCAGCCGTTGTTCCCGCCCGGTATCGACTCCAGCGCGTTTCACGTGCAGAACGGGCCGTTCTATCCGCTTTTCTTGCACGACCTGGCGAAGCCGTGCAGCCAGGGATCGCAGCTCACGAACGCCAATCGGAACGGCATCGTCTTCTTCCCCGGCGCGACGCCGCTGTATCGCAACGGCAAGCTCGTCGGCGGTCTCGGCATCAGCGGCGACGGCGTGGAGCAGGATGATTACGTGACCTATCTCGCAGCCGGCAGCTTCCTGCCAAGCCAATCGATCTGGGCGGATCAAACCAAGATCGACGGCGTGCGGCTGCCGATGTTCAAGTTTCCGCGGCAGCCCGAGGGAGTCACCGAGTGCGGAGGAAAACCGTGCGATTGAGTCCGCTCCTGGCGCTGGTGTCGCTCGCCGCGGCGCTGTCCGCGCCGGCCGCCGAGATCGCGATCAATGAAGGGCGTCCGCTGTTCACGGAGAGGATTCCGTTCACGATCAGCGGCACCTCGGACGTGGGAGCAGGCGCGGAGGTGACGGTCTCGATCGACGAGCGCTCGACGAAGACGACAGTCGCGGCCGGCGGGACTTGGGAAGTCGTCATCGATTGGCCGCTCCCGACCGGCGTGTATTTGGTCACCGCCCAAGCCGCGGGCGCATCGGCGACAAGCGATCTTCGCGTGCAACTCCCAGGGCCGCTTCCGAGGCAATCGCCGTTCGAGCCCGCGCCGCCGAAATATGGTGTGGTCGAGAGCTTCCTGCAAGACGCTGTCCAGGAAATGACCGACCGCTGGCGCATCGCTCCGCCGCCGTACGAGCTCAACGAAAAGGCGCGAGCCCGAAAGATCGGGAAGCAGCAGGGCGGAACGCTCGATCCGTACAATCAGAATCTCTTCAAGGGTGACATCCCGATTCGCGGCACCGACACCTTTCTCGTCCTGACAGGCGTCTCGGACACGCTGGCAGAGTCGCGCACGTTGCCGACGCCGTCGGGCGTCAGCGCGCAGAAGCCGGCCAGCATCGGCTTCTTCGGCAACGATCAGCAGAACTTCTTCAACCAGAACATCGCCGTCTCCGCCGACGTCTTCCAGGGCGACACGGCGTTCAAGCCGGTGCTTCAGCGGCTCAAGGCCACGGTCATCCTGAACATCAACTTCCTCAGCGTCCAGGAGAACGCGCTGGTCAAGCCCGACGTCCGGCGCGGCACGACGCGAACGAACGGATTCCTGTCGCTGCAGGAGATTTTCTACGAGCGCAAGCTGCGGGACCTCTCGCCGAACTACGACTTCGTTTCATTTCGCGCCGGTTCGCAGCCGTTCACCAGCGACTTCCGCGGATTCATCTTCAGCGACACGAACGCCGGCGTGCGCGTCTTCGGCAATTACGCCTCGAATCGCTACCAGTACAACCTGGCGATCTTCGACCGGCGCGAGAAAGACACGAACAGCGGTCTCAACACCTTGTGGGAGCGCCGCGGCCAGCAGGTCGGGATCGCGAACCTCTACTGGCAGGATTTCATCTGGAAGGGCTACACGCAGCAGTTCAGCGTCCACCTGATGCACGACGAGCCGACCCTGAAGTACGACCGCAACGGCGGCCTCGTGCGCCCGGCGCCGATCGGCGTGTTCCAGCCGCATACGATCAATGCCGCGTACATCGGCGAGGCGGGGCTCGGGCACATCGGGCGCATCAATGTCGATCACGCCGTCTATTACGTCGCGGGCCGCGATTCGATCAACCCGCTGGCCGGGCCTGATCCGCGGCTGAAGGACGGGAACTCCGTGCAGATCGGCGCGGCCATGGCCGCGCTCGAGCTCTCGTACGATCGCGACTGGCTACGCCCGCGATTCGCGATGCTCTACGCAACCGGCGATCGCGATCCGCGGAACCGGCACGCCGGCGGGTTCGATTCGATCTTCGACGCCACGGCGTTCGCCGGCGGAGGCTTCAGCTTCTTCAACCGCCTGGGCATCCGGCTCGCGGGCGCGGGCGTGGCGCTTGTGGAGCGCGGCAGCCTCTTTCCGGATCTCAAGACGAGCAAGGATGAGGGACAGCCGAATTACGTCAATCCCGGCATCCAGCTCGTGAGCGCCGGACTCGATGCCGATCTCACGCCGCGGATCAAGACGTTTTTCACGGCGAACTACATCCGCCTCGATACCACCAAGCCGATCGAGGCCTTGTTGTTCCAGGGCAACATTCACCGCGAGCTCGGCACAGACATCAGCCTCGGCGCGAAGTTCCGGCCGTTTCTCAACAACAACGCCATCATCACCGGCGGTGTCGCGGGTTTCATCCGGGGACGCGGATTCGAAGACATTTATGAGCGCAGCAAGGCGCTGTACCACTTCTTCACGAACGTGACTTTGACTTTCTGAGATGCGCATGGCGAGCGAAGAGCAGCGAACGCAAGAGACGAACCGTGGCAGCCTGACCGGCGCCGCAATGGTGACGCTTGGGGCGATGGCGGTCGTCGCTGCGATCGGGACCTATTCGATAGGCGGGTCGGACGGGGTTGCCCGTCATCCTGAGGCGGCGGAACCCCGGAGGGGTGAAGCGCACCAAAGGATCTCAAACAACGAGTCTGCAAGTTTGAGATCGTTCGCCGGCTACGCGGCTCAGGAAGACATGGGGCACCGTCCCGACAATGACCTGACCCGCGCCGCTGGTTCTCTCTCCCGCCAAACACAGGAAGCCGCTGATGCCAAGAGCCGCGGATGTCTCACCTGCCATGAAGGCGTGGAGCCGATGCACGCCTCGGCGGCGGTGAAGCTGGGCTGCACCGATTGCCACGGCGGAGACGCCGGCGTTTCGATTGCCGCAGGCGTCGCTCGCGGAAGCGCCGATTACGACAACGCTGAGCGGCGTGCTCATGTGGCGCCGCGATATCCGGAGATCTGGTCGCGCAACGGCCACTACTCCTCGGCCAATCCTGCGCGGACATACACCGCGCTGCTCCGCGAGTCGCCGGAGTTCGTGCGCTTCATCAATCCGGGCGATCTCCGCGTCGCGGCGGAGAGCTGCGGAGAATGCCACCCGAGGCAAGTCGCGGCCGTGCCGCGCAGCACCATGACCACGAGCGCCGTGTTCTGGGCCGCCGCGTCGTACGCGAACGGCGTTCTCAGCCGGAAGGTCGGCCTCCTCGGCGAGAGCTACAACCGCGACGGCCAGCCGCAGTTGATCAAGCCGGCCCAGCCGTCGACTCCCGAACAGATCGCCCATGGCGCGCTTCCGTTGCTCGTGCCGATGCCGCGATGGGAAGTGATCCAGCCCGGCGAGTACTTCCGCGCCTTCGAGCGCGGCGGCATCCTCGGAAGCTCGATGCCGCCCGAGATCGGCAATCCCGGCGGTGGCGATGAGGCGGGCCGCCCGGACATCCGCCTCGGCAGCCGCGGCCGCGGCACCGGCCTCCGCATCTCGCCGGCGCTCATCAATCTCCAGAAGACCCGGCTCAACGATCCTCACCTTTCGTTTCTCGGGACCAACGATCATCCCGGCGATTACCGCTCCAGTGGCTGCACCGCGTGCCATGTCGTCTACGCGAACGATCGCGATCCGCTGCACTCGGCAGGCTATGCGCAGTTCGGCAACAACGGCCGCTCGCGCACCGCCGACGCCACGATCCCGAAGGACGAGAGCGGCCATCCGCTGCGCCACCAGTTCACGCGCGCCGTGCCGACCAGTCAATGCATGAGCTGCCACATGCATCAGCCGAACTCGTTCGTGAACACCTACCTCGGCTACACGATGTGGGATTACGAGACCGACGCGGATCTGCTCTTCCCGAAGAAGCAGCGCTATCCGACGGAGAGCGAGAAGCGGGCCAGTCTCGATCACAACCCCGAGGGGGCGGCCGTGCGCGGCCTATGGACGGACATCGCATTTCTCGAGAACGTCCGCGAGCTCAATGCCCAGGCCAAAAACACGCAGTTCGCCGACTACCACGGCCACGGCTGGAATTTCATGGCCGTCTACAAACGGGATCGCAAGGGCAACCTGCTCGACGCCGCGGGCAAACAGGTTGCCTTCGACGACCCGAAAAAATTTGAGAAGGCCGTGCATCTCCAGGACATCCATCTCGAGAAAGGGATGCACTGCGCCGATTGCCACTTCTCGCAGGACGAGCATGGCGACGGCCAGATCTACGCCGAATACGGCAACAACATCGAGATCGAGTGCCAGGACTGCCACGGTACGATCGACCGCTACACCACGCTTCGCACATCAGGGCCGGCAGCACCGCCGGGCGGCCACGACCTGCGCCTCGGCACGACGCCGTTCGGCCGCCTGCGCTTCGCCTGGGTCAACGGCACGCTCTGGCAGCGATCGATGCTCACGCCCGACCTGCAATGGGAGGTCGTGCAGGTCAAGGACACGATCACGCCCGGCCATCCGCGCTACAACGAGCGCTCTCGCTATGCCAAGACCCTCCAGCGCGACGGCGCGACCTGGGGAATGGCCTCGGATGCCGGGAAGCTCGCCCACTCCGATCAGCAGTTGACCTGCTATGCCTGCCACACGTCGTGGATGACCTCGTGCTCCGGCTGCCACCTTCCGCAAGAGCAGAACGCGAAGACCGAGATGCACCACTACGAAGGGATCGAAACGCGCAATTACGCGTCGTACAACCCGCAGGTCATCCGCACCGACGCATTCATGATCGGTGTCAACGGCACGACCAAAGGCCACAAGATCGCGCCGGTGCGATCGTCGAGCGCGCTCGTTCTCAGCTCCACGAACGCGCTGCGCGACCGCATCTACGTGCAGCAGCCGCCGATCTCCGCGCCCGGCTACAGCAGTCAGGCGTTCAATCCTCACGTTCCGCACACGGTGCGCTCGCGCGAGACTCAGGGTTGCGGAAGCTGCCACGTCACGAAGGAGAACGACAACAACGCCTGGCTGGCTCAGGTCTTCTTGCAAGGGACGAACTTCGTCAACTTCATCGGCCGCAATGCCTGGGTTGGCGAAGAAGGCGGCCTTGAAGCGATTGCGGTCACGGAGTGGGACGAGCCGCAGACCGTGATCGGATCATCGCTGCACAAGATCGTCTATCCCGATCTCTACGCCCGCCATCAGGAGCGCAAGCTCGAGCTCGAGACCGCGCATCGCCATCACGGCAACGCCCGCTCGATCCAACTGCGAGGCGAATATCTCTTCACCGCGAACGGCGAGGAGGGGTTCGAGGTCTACGACGTCGCGAACATCGATAACAAGGACTTCTCCGAGCGCATCGTTTCGGCGCCGGTCTCGCCCCTCGGACAGCGGACGTACGTGCCGACGAAGTTCGCCTCTGCCGTCGCGCTGCCGACCACCATGCCCGTGGCGCCGAACCGGAAAACGCAATTCATCCCTGAGAACGAGGAGCAACCGATCCATCCGCTCTATCGTTATGCCTACGTCGCCGACCGCGAGGAGGGATTGATCCTCGTCGATGTCACGACGCTGACCGACGGCAATCCATCGAACAACTTTCTCACTCGCGCGCTGACGTTCAATCCCGACGGCGCCTTGAAGGGAGCGGAGTCGATCGCCGTCGCCGGCCGCTGGGTCTACATCGGATGCGATCGCGGGCTGGTGGTGATCGACATCGACAAGCCGCTCGAGCCGCGCATCGTCGCCACGCTCGCCGATGTTCCGAAGCCGCGCTCGATCGCCGTGCAGTTCCGTTACGCCTTCGTGGCAAACGAGAAGGGCTTGCAGACGATCGATGTCACCGATCCGGCCAGCCCGCGGCTCGCGGCCTCGCTGCCGATCGCGGACGCACGCAGCGTGTACGTTGCGCGCACCTACGCCTACGTCGGCGCAGGCGCGCAAGGGATGATCATCGTCGATGTCGAGAATCCCCAGAAGCCGCTGCTCGACCAGACGTTCACAGCCGATGGCGCGCTACGCGACACGAACGACGTCAAGGTGGCATCGACGAACGCCAGCACATACGCCTATGTCGCCGACGGCAAGTACGGATTTAAAGTCGTGCAGCTCACATCGCCTGAGTGGACGCCGACGTACGCCGGATTCAGCCCTCGCCCCGCACCGAGGCTGATTGCAACGCGGAAAACGCGCGGAGCGGCACAGGCCGTGTCGAAGGGTCTCGACCGCGACCGCGCGGTCGATGAGAGCGGCAACCAGGTCAGCATCTTCAACCGGATCGGCGCCCGGCCGATGACACTGCCCGAGATGCAACGGCTCTACCTCCGCGGCGGCCGGCTCTACACGGTCAGCGACACGCCGGAGACCGCGGCGGTGGCGCCGCCGTCCGACGCAACGCAGGATTCCAAGAGGTGAACGCGATGCCACGCAGATCACTGACGATCGCACTCGTGCTTGCCGCAACGGCGGCAGCTTCGCTTCAATCGCAGCAAACGGTGCCGCCCGCGTCGCCCGATGCGCTTCCGCTGGCGCCGGGGCGTTACGCCGGCGTGGCATCGTGCGTGAACAGCGGCTGTCACGGCAGCACGACGCCGCTCCAGACCAACCGCGTGTTGCAGAACGAGTACTACACGTGGCTGAACGAAGACCGCCACGCGAAGGCATACAACGTTCTCTTCAACGCCAAGAGCATCGGCATCGTCCGCAACATGCGGCTGAAGGGGAAGGCCTTCGAGGAATCGATCTGCCTCGATTGCCACGCCACGAATGTGCCGAAGCGCAGCGTGGCTGGTCACGTCGACGTTGAGGACGGCATCCAGTGCGAGACCTGCCACGGCCCGGCTGGCGGTTGGCGGGATGAGCACACTCAGGCAGGCTGGACGCACGAGCAATCCGTGGCCCGCGGAATGATCGACCTCCGGCGCATCTCGGCCCGAGGCGTGGTCTGCCTCTCCTGTCACATGGGCAATCGCGAGAAGACCGTCGACCACGAGCTGATCGCGGCCGGGCATCCGCAGCTCGCTTTCGAGCTCGACAACTACACGGAGACGATGCCTCCACATTGGAACCCGGGCAAGCAGTCCCATGGCGTGGCGGCGTGGGCCGGCGGGCAAGTGATTGCGCTGCGCGAGTCGCTCGAGAATCTCTCGCATCACGCTCGCGGCCGGAAGTGGCCGGAGTTCTCGGCGCTGAGCTGCGACACCTGCCACCACAGTCTCAAAGGAAGCGAATGGCGTCAGGCGCGCGGCTGGAGCGATCGCGCCGGCCTTCCGGCATGGAGCCCCGAGCATTGGGCAGTCGTGCGGCTGCTCATCGCCCGCAGCTCGCCGGCGACGCGCGACCAGCTCGATCCGCTGATCGACGAGCTCTCACGCCGCGTGTCGCGCATGAACGACCCGACAAGGGTGGCCGAGACCGCAGACGGCGCGCGGCAGATCGTCGAATCGGCGATCGCGGGTGTAGAAAGACTGGATTGGAAGGAGCCGGAGGTCCGTGCGCTGATGAGCGCGATCGCCGGCGACGAAGCATTCCTACGCCGGGCCGACGTCCATACCGCGGAGCAGGTGGCGCTGTCACTCGACGTCCTCTCGAGCGCCCTCACCCGCCGCAAACCGAGCCTCATCCGAGGACCGCTGAAGAAGGCCATCGACGCGCTCTTTGCCGAGGTCGCCGACCGCCCCAGCTTCGACCCGGCGCGTTTCGTGGAGAAGCTGGAGGCGGTGAAGGCAGCGATGTAGAAGGCGGCGGTTTGCGGGCATGAGCAACGACATTCGAAGCGAGTTTGGACGGCAGGCGGCGACGATGGCGACGTCGCCTGCGTACGCCGAGGCCGATACGCTGCGGCGGATCAAGAACGCGGTGGGGACGGTGGGTCGGGTGCTCGATGTTGCGTGCGGTCCCGGCATCATCATGGAGGCGGTCGCGTCTCAGGCAGGCGACGTCGTTGGGATCGATACCACGCCCGAGATGCTGGTGTTGGCGGAGGAGCGGTTTCGGAAAGGCGGGATCACGAATGCCGCGCTTCGCCAAGGCTTGGCCGAGGCGCTTCCCTTCGAGGCGGCGGAATTCGACGCCATCGTGACGCGGCTTTCCTTTCATCATTTCGCGGACCTTCCGCTCGTTCTCTCCGAGCTGCGGCGCGTGCTCCGGCCGTCCGGCAGACTCGTCGTGGCGGACCTGGTCTCATCGGCCGATGCGGACGAGTCCGCGCTGCACAACGCGCTGGAACGGCTGCGCGATCCCACGCACGTGCGAATGCTCTCACGCGGCGAGCTCGTTGGCGCGTTGCGCGCCGCCGCGTTCACGCCCGTCGCCGAGGAGAGCTGGGATCAGTCGCGGACCTTCGCCGAGTGGGCTCGGATCATCTCCGCCCCGGAGCGGATGGAGCCGCTGCGCGAGGTCATGCGCGCCCTGGCCCGGGCCGGCCTTCATGCCGGCATAGGGTTGCACGAGGCCGGCGGCGATCTGCGGTTCACGCATACCTGGCTGCTGGTGACCGCGGCCTAAGAGGGGGACGTTATGTCTGACAGTCCTGATACGAAGCGCGAGCTGCTGCGGCACACGATCGCCACGCTTGCCTATCGCGGCGCCAAGGCTCTGCGCGACGCTCCGGCGGAATTCGCCGGCTATCGCGCCGGCGAAACGACACGGACCCCGGTCGCGATCCTTGCGCACATCGGCGATCTGCTCGCCTGGGCGCTGACCCAGGCCGAGGGCAATGTGACCTGGAAGAACGCGCCGCCGCTGGCGTGGGACGTCGAAGTGGAGCGCTTCTTTACCGGGCTCGCCGCGCTCGATGCCTATCTCGCTTCCGATAAGCCCCTCGGCGCGGGGCCAGAGTTGATTTTTCAGGGCGCGATCGCCGATGCCCTCACGCACGTCGGGCAATTGACGTTGCTGCGCCGCATGGCCGGGTCGCCAATCCGCGGCGAGAGCTATTTCCGCGCCGAAATTGTCGCCGGGCGTGTGGGCCCCGAACAGATGCCTCCGCGCCGCGAGTTCGATTGACGGGCTTTTCCAGGGAGGGACGAGGGAAGAGGGACAAGGGACGAGAAGAGGCGATTTCCGCCGCTTTTCCCCTTGTCCCTCGTTTCTACCGGTACGCCTCCGCCTCCGCGCTCCGCTCGTGGTACCGGCTCATTACGCGCTTCACGTATTGTCTCGTCTCTTGAAACGGCGGCACTCCGCCGTAGCGCTCGACATTTCCCTCGCCGGCATTGTAGGCGGCCACGGTCTTCTTCAGATCGCCGCCGAAGCGTCCCTGGAGATACTTGATGTACCTCACGCCGGCGTCGATGTTCTGCTCGGGATCGTACAAGTCACCGGCCCCGAGTTTGCGGCCGGTGTCAGGCATGATCTGCATCAACCCGCGCGCGCCGACGGGCGAACGCGCTCGCTTCTGGAAGTCTGACTCCGCCTCCATCACCGCGGCGACAAGGGCGGGATCGACGTCGTATTTCCGGGCTTTGTTGTGGATGAGCTCGCCAAAGGGGACTTCACGCGAGAAGAACTGGCGTCGCCGCTCGTCGCCCTTTTTTCCCTTCTCGTGGATGAGGTCGCCAAACGCCGTGTCTCGCGAGAAGAATACGTGTCGCCGCCCGCCGCCGCGCTTCAGATCCTCGATCAGCCCGGCCAGGTTACCTGGCTGTCCGGACTTCATGTCGATGCCGGCTATGGAGAAGGCGCGCGGCGGAAAGCGGTCGGGGAAGGGCGGCAAGTCGAGAACCGAGCCAGTGGCCAGCACCACTCCCCCGGTGACCGCGCTGATGGCGAGGGCTCCGGGACGATGGTGGCTCGCGGCGATCACGGCGCGGGCATCTTTCTGCAGGAGACTTTGAACGTTGTCGACGGCATCAGCGACGCCGCCGGCCGAGAGCACGGTACCGAGCGCCAGAGTTGCCGCCGTCTTCGGCCCGAACAATCTTGCAAACCGGCGCCCCGGCAAAATACGAATCCAGCTACTTCTCAGCATTGCGAGTGAGTCCTCCGCTCGATGTTGGGGAATTGGTGGCCTGCCTGCGGAGCGTGGATACGCTCCGGTAGCCGGCGTCTCGATCGGCGACGGATCGTCGCCGGGACGCTCAGATTAGGATTATTATGCTCAAAATAATTATGAAGCTCCCGAGTCGGACGTGGTAAACGCCCCGCCAGGGGCTGGTTATGCCCGGCAAACGCCACAGAAAATACCGAGCTCGGCTAAACCTTTATGGCTCAATCTCTTGTTCGCCGAAGACCTCGGCTGAAAACTTCTCGATCCGGCAGTCCGGAGAGCGCCAGGCATCCTGGGACAGGCCGGCTTTCTGGCAGGTATGGCGCAGAAATGTGAGCCGGTCCCAACCGTACTCGGACGCCACCTGCGGGAGAAGCAAGCCGGCTGACGGACCCTGCGAAATGATGAGGCCATCGCGGCCGGGAACGATCTGATCGACGTTCATCACCCGCTCGATCGGGCCCATCACGGAGACCTCGATGGTGACCTGCGCCAACTCGTCCTGGCCCAGCGGACGGAAGCGTGGATCGCGCAGGGCCGCCGAGACTGCGCTCGTCGAGACGGCCCGGTACATCGGCGCGACCGCATGAATCGACCCGATACAGCCGCGCAACTCGCCATCGTGGGTTCGCAGCGTGACGAACGCCCCGGACGGCCGCTGAAGCTCGGTGTCCATGCCTTGCGCATCAACAGCGGGCGACCGTCCGGCGAGTGCCGCGGCAATCGAGTTGCGGGCGATGGCGAGGAGGGTCTTGCGCTGTTCGTTGGAGAGCATGGCAATCAACAGTCCGAGGACGCCACGGGCGTTTGCGAATCCCGCCGCTACCAGATTCGTGGGAACTTCGACGGCATCGCCTCGTGCATCAGCTCATACGCCGCTCCGAAAATCGTCTCGCGGTTCGGCTTGGACCAGTAGTCGCCGTCGGAGCCGTAGGCCGGGCGGTGGGCCTTGCCGGGGACGGTGCGCGGCTCGCTGTCGAGCCAATCGTAGCCGCGGTCGCGCTCGAGCACCTGCTGCATCATGTACGCGGTCGTTCCGCCGGGCACGTCCTCGTCGACGAACATGATTCGGTTCGTCTTCTTCAATGACTCCACAATCACGCCGTCCACGTCGAACGGCAGGAGGGTCTGGACGTCGATGACCTCGGCTTCGATGCCGGCGGTGGCCAGCAGCTCCGCCGCCTCCGCAACAATGCGCGCAGTCGCGCCATAAGTCGCAATTGTGATGTCCGTCCCTTCGCGAAGGACCTCGGGGACGCCAAGAGGAACCGTGAAGTCGCCGATATTCGCGGGAACTTTCTCCTTCACGCGGTAGCCGTTCAATACCTCGACCATAATGGCCGGATCATCGCCGCGGAACAACGTATTGTAGAGACCAGCCGCCTGGGTCATATTGCGCGGCACGCAGACGTACATCCCGCGAACGAGATGAATGATCGCGGCCATCGGCGAGCCGGAGTGGAAGATTCCCTCAAGACGGTGCCCGCGCGTCCGGATGATCACCGGGCATTTCTGCCCATTGCGCGTTCTCCAGCGTGTCGTGGCCAGATCGTCGGACATGATCTGTAATGCATAGAGAATGTAGTCGAGGTACTGAATCTCCGCGATCGGGCGCAGGCCGCGGTGCGCGGCACCAATGGCCTGACCTACAATAGTGCATTCGCGAATTCCGGTATCCGACACGCGATAGAAACCGTACTTGTCCTGCAAGCCGGCACAGCCTTGATTGACGTCGCCAAGCTTACCGACGTCCTCTCCAAGAGCGAAGAGCCGTGGATCTCTCTTCAATGCCGCGTCCAGACAGGCATTGATCACCTCGGATCCATTAACCGGCGTGGCATCATCCGAATAAACGGCCGGCACGACGGCCACCTTCAGCGCGGACTGTGGGCCCTCGTTATAGAGATCGGAGCCATAGCGCTCGTCGCCGATCGCCTCCAGCGTATTGCGCCAGGCGATTGTGGCCTCGCGATCGGGAGTCGCTTCGTCTCGGGTCATGACGAGCGCTCCAGTCAATGCCCGCATGATGTCGCGGCGTACGAGCCCGCGGTTTCTCCGGAGCTCATCGCGAAGCTGTTCGATCTCGGTTCTCTTCGACGACGCCGCGGCCATGGCATCCAGGAAGCCCATGGCCGTGTTGGCCTCGGCTTCGATCGGCGCGTGATACGCGTCCCAGGAGCGTCGCTGAACGTCGCGCACGAAGCGCTTGTCCTCCTCCTCCAGGGCGTCGAGCTGCGCCGGCGTGGCGATCCGCTGATCGATCATCCACTCGCGCATCTTGCGGATGCAATCGAACTCGTTCTCCCACGCCAGCCGCTCCTGCGACTTGTAGCGCTCGTGCGAGCCGGAGGTCGAGTGGCCCTGCGGCTGGGTCATCTCGGTCACGTGAATGATCGCCGGCACCTGCTCGCTCCGCACGACCGTCGCGGCGGTCAGATAGGTTTCGCAGAGTGCCGCGTAATCCCACCCCTTGACGGAGTAGATGTCGTACCCGGCCCTCTGCTTTGGCTCCCGCTGAAATCCCTTGAGGAGCGCGGAGATGTTGCTCTTCGTGATTTGAAACTCGTTCGGAACGGAGATGCCGAAGTTGTCGTCCCAGATCGAGACCAGCATCGGCACCTGCAGGACGCCGGCGGCGTTGATGGCCTCCCAGAACATGCCTTCAGCACAACTGGCGTTGCCGATCGTGCCGAAAGCGATCTCGTCGCCGTTGTGCGAGAACTGCGTCAGCGACTTCAGCTCGTCGATCTCGCGGTAGAGCTTCGACGCATAGGCCAGACCGACCAGGCGCGGCATCTGCGAGCCGGTGGGCGAAATGTCGGAGGAGGTGTTGCAGATCTCGGCGAGATTGCGCCAATTGCCCTCGGCATCGAGCGAGCGTGTGGCGAAGTGGCAGTTCATGGCCCGCCCGGCGGACCATGGATCGTGATCGACGTCGGGGTCGGCGTTGAGCTGCGCGATCCACTCGTCGAGCGTGGCCGCGCCTATGGCCTGCATGAACGTTTGATCGCGGTAATAGCCGGAGCGGAAATCGCCCTTGCGATACGCGCGGGCCATGGCGAGCTGGGCCACTTCCTTCCCGTCGCCGAAGATCCCGAACTTCGCCTTGCCGGTCAGGACCTCTTTGCGTCCGATGAGGCTGGCCTGCCGGCTGCGGAACGCGACGCGATAGTCCTCGAGGATGCTCTCGCGAGTGAACTGGGTACTGATCTTCTCCGACGGTTCAGGTGAAGGCACGCAAGACTCTCCGAGGAACTGAAGATAGTGCCGCCGGAGTCGACGCCCGCACGATCAGGGTCGCCGCTGGACCGCCACGATGGCGGGGCGGGAGATTTTTCGGCAATCGTAGCACGCGAAGGGCCCTACACCCGTTCGATGACGATCGCGATTCCCTGCCCCACGCCGATGCACATCGTGCAGAGGGCGTAGCGGCCACCGGTGCGGATGAGTTGGTAAAGGGCCGTCGTGACGAGCCTGGCGCCGCTCATGCCGAGGGGATGGCCGATGGCGATGGCGCCGCCGTTCGGATTGATGCGCGGGTCGTCGTCCGCGAGGCCGAGCTGGCGGGTGACCGCGAGCGATTGCGAGGCGAACGCTTCGTTGAGCTCGATGACGTCGATCCGGCCGAGGCTCAACGACGTCCGGGCAAGGACCCTCTGCGTCGCCGGCACCGGCCCGATGCCCATGATGCGCGGTGGCACGCCTGCGGTGGCCATCGCAAGGACGCGCGCCTTCGGCGTGAGACCGTGTTTCCTCGCCGCCGCCTCCGAGGCGATCAGCAGGGCACACGCACCGTCGTTGATCCCCGAGCTGTTGCCCGCGGTGACCGAGCCGTTCTCGCGGAACAGCGCCGGCAGCTTGCTCAGCTTTTCGATTGTCGTGCCGGGGCGCGGATGCTCGTCGGTATCGACGACCAACGGCTCCTGCTTCGGCCGCGGGACTGACACCGGTTCGATCTCCTCCGCGAACAACCCTTTCTCGCGCGCCGCCGCGACCTTCGCCTGACTCCAGGCCGCGAATCGGTCCTGGTCCTGGCGCGAGATCTTCTGTTCCTCGGCCACGTTCTCTGCCGTCTCCGGCATCGAGTCGATGCCGTACTGCTTCTTCATCAGCTCGTTGACGAAGCGCCACCCGATGGTCGTGTCGTACATCTCGACCTTGCGGCTGAACGCCGTCGTCGCCTTCGCCGTGACGAACGGCGCGCGCGACATCGATTCCACGCCGCCTGCGATGACGAGCTCCTGCTCGCCGGCCTTGATCGCTCGGGCGGCGATGCCGATGGCGTCCATCCCGGAGCCGCAGAGGCGATTGACCGTCGTGCCCGAGACGCTGACTGGCAGCCCCGCCAGCAAAAGCGCCATCCGCGCCACATTGCGATTGTCATCGCCGGCCTGATTCGCGCAGCCGAGGATGACATCGTCGATCATCGCTAAATCGAGCGAAGGATTGCGCCGCTGCAGCGCACGGATCGGAATCGCCGCGAGATCGTCAGCGCGAATTTGGGACAACGCGCCGCCATAGTCGCCCACCGGCGTTCGAATGGCGTCGCAGATGAAGGCATCGGACAT